>ONVN01000194.1 GCA_900321295.1 uncultured Eubacteriales bacterium | reverse complement strand
TGCCCCTGGCCAAGAAGAACGTCGATACCGGCATGGGCCTCGAACGCACCATCTGCGTGCTCAATGGCAAGGAAACCGTTTATGATACCGATGCATTCACCGATATCCTCGCCTGCATCGCACAGCTCAGCGGCAAGAACTACAAGGATGATGCCGCCACCACCAAGGCCTTCCGCATCATCGCTGACCATATGCGCACTTCCACCTTCATCCTTGGCGATGACCGCGGTGTGTCCCCCTCCAACACAGACCAGGGTTACATTCTCCGCCGTCTCATCCGCCGCACGGTCCGCTACGGCATGCAGCTCGGTATGCCGGAAGGCTTCACGGCCGTGATCGCGGAAGTGATTATCAACCAGTACAAGGCTGCCTATCCGGAACTCGAACGCAACAGCGCTTTCGTGCTCGAGCAGCTCAAGCTGGAGGAAGCACGTTTTGCCCGTACGCTCAAGCAGGGCAACAAGGAATTTGAAAAGGTTGCCACCCGCGTGGAAAACGGTGTCATCGACGGCCTCAGCGCATTCCATCTCTATGACACCTTTGGTTTCCCGATTGAAATGACCTGCGAGCTGGCCGCTGAACGCGGACTGAAAGTGGACACCGCTGCTTTCGAAGAGCATTTCAAGAAGCATCAGGAACTGAGCCATCAGGGTGCTGACCAGAAATTCAAGGGCGGTCTTGCTGACCAGACCGAAGAAACGGCCCGTCTGCATACGGCAACGCATCTGCTTCATGCCGCGCTCCGCAAGGTGCTCGGACCTGAAGTTGCCCAGAAAGGCTCCAACATCACCGCTGAACGTCTGCGCTTCGACTTCTCCTTCGGCCGCAAGGTCACCAAGGAAGAGCTGGTCGAGGTTGAAAAGCTGGTCAATGAGGCCATTGAGGCGGACGTTCCGGTTGTCTGCGAAGAAATGACCGTACCGGAAGCCAAGGAAAAGGGTGCCATCGGTCTGTTCGAGAACAAGTACGGTGAGCGTGTCCGTACCTACAAGATGGGCGATTTCTCCTTTGAAATCTGCGGCGGCCCTCATGCCACCCATACCGGTGAGCTCGGCAGCTTCAAGATCCAGAAGGAAGAATCTTCTTCCGCTGGCGTACGCCGTATCAAGGCGACTATAACCGGTCCCAAAGCCTGAAACTGAATCAACCAGGGGATGCGGTTCGCCGCATCCCCTTTTTCCTGTTTTCTGATCCGGAGGATGTCTATGGCCAAGACACGAGACATGACCGTGGGAAATCCCGCGCGTCTGATTCTTTCCTTCTGCCTGCCCATTGCTGCAGGCAACCTCCTTCAGCAGTTTTACAACATTGTCGATACGCTTGTGATCGGACGCGGAGAAGGCGTGGCAGCTCTGGCCGCTGTTTCCGGTTCCGGATGGCTTGACTGGGGCATCCTGTCTGTGGCCATGGGGCTTGCCCAGGGCTTCGGAATTCAGATTGCCCAGTCGTTTGGCTCCGGGAATCATGAGGAAGTCAAACGTTTTGAAGGGCAGAGCATTTTCCTGTCCGTCCTGATCGTCCTGTTTCTGGAAACCCTGTCTCAGGCATTTCTTTTTCCCGCCCTGCAGCTTCTGCGTTTTCCTGAAGATACCATCTATCTGACCAACACCTATCTCCGCATTGTCTTTGCCGGGATTCCGGTGGTCATGGGATATAACCTGCTGAGCGGTTTTCTTTACGCTGTCGGCGACAGCAAAACACCGCTGATTGCCCTGAGTCTCGCCACCGTGGTCAATATCGTTCTGGACGTTTTTCTCGTCATTTCCCTGCGCCTTGGTGTGACCGGTGCCGCAGCAGCGACCGTGTCCAGTCAGTGCATTTCTTTCGTGATCTGTCTCCTGGCTGTGTGCCGCCTGCCGATCTTCCGGATTCACCGAAAACACCTGATCCCGGAAAAAAAGGCCATCGTCCGTCTCCTGAAGCTTGGAACCCCCATCGCTTTCCAGAATGCCATCATCACCGTGGGCGGTCTCATCCTTCAGCGTGTCGTCAACGGTTTCGGTTTTCTGTTCATGGCCGGATACAATGCCGCAGCACGTCTCCAGGGAATGCTGGAGTTGTTCGGTACGGCCGTCGGAAACGCCATGGGCACTTTTGCCGGACAGAATATCGGTGCAAAAAAGCTGGACCGTGTGCGCATCGGGCTCCGGCAGTCTGCGCAGATTGCTTTCGGCATGGCCCTGGTGATCGCCCTTCTCATGTTCCTCTTCGGACGTCAGCTGCTTGCACTGTTCGTGGAAGATGACCCCGAGGTGGTCGAACAGGTCCTCGTCTACGCTTTCCGCTTTCTCAGGGTATTGGCCTGCGGCCTTCCCTGCCTGTATCTTCTCTTTGTCTATCGTTCCACACTGCAGGGGCTCGGGGACACATTTATTCCCATGGTCTCGGGCGGGGTTGAGCTGGTCATGCGTATCCTGGGTGCGCTTCTGCTGCCGGCCCTGATTGGAGAATGGGGTGTCTATTTCGCAGAAATTTCCGCATGGATCGGAGCCGCCATTCTGCTGATGTTTGGCTACTATCACCGGATTCACCGCCTTGAACTCTTCCTTGCCAGAGAAAATGAATGAACTGTAACTTTTCCCTCTGGCGCTTGCGTACCGTACCGGAACGTGGTATATAACTTACGGATCGTTTTGATCGTATCAAAATGGAAGAAAGGAACTATTGCATATGAATCGATACACTGCCCTGCTGCTCGCCCTTCTCATGGCCATTCTCTGTATCCTCCCTGCTTCTCTCGCAGAAGAACCGGCCACGGAGACAGCTGCGGAAACTGCTGTGGAAGACCAGGTTCTTGGTACCATGTCCGACGGAACCACCATTATGCAGTCTGAAGTTGACGCCATTGCTGACCAGATCATCAGCTATTATTCCTCCATGGGCTATGATATGAGCGGCGAGGACACGCTTCCTATTGTCCGCCAGATCGCCATTGAGTCCTATCTGCAGGAAGCCTTTTTCAATGCCACCGCCTCCAAGCTGGGCCTGGATCAGCTCAACGAGCAAGAGACGGCTGAACTCGAAGGCAGAATCAACAGTGTCTATGACGGACTGATTAACCAGATTTACACCTACTACGGTCTGCAGCCTGCCGCTGATGCCAGCGAAGAAGACAAGGCTTCTGCCCGTGCCAACGCCATCGCGATGCTCGATTCCATGGGCTATACTTACGACTACATTGCTGTCAACGAGACCGAAAGCTTCAACTATGAGAGAGTCACCGCAGCCCTGACCTCGGGTCTCTCCGTGAGTGAAGAAGACCTCCTTGCCTCCTATAACTCCCATGTTGAAGCAGACAAGGCTGTCTACGAAAACGAACCCGGACTCTATGAACAGAGCAAGTCCTACTATGATGAAGAGCCTTTCTTTGTTCCCGAAGGATTCCGCGGAATCACCCATATCCTTCTGAGTGTCGACAGTGAACTTCTCAATACCTATCAGGATCTCCAGAGCCGTTATGAAGAATATGCCGAGCCCGTGGAAACCGGAGTTCCGTCCGAAGAAACGGCAGCCCCTGAAGCTGAAACCACGGAAGACGCTGAAGAACCTGAAACCGTTGAAGAACCCGTAACGGAAGCCCAGGTCGAGGAGGCCCGTCAGGCCGTGATCGCTTCTGTCCAGGACACCATTGACGAAATCATGGCCAAGCTGGAAGCCGGCACACCCTGGGCCGACCTGGTCGCTGAATACAGCACGGATCCCGGCATGAGCCAGGAGCCTTACAAGACCAATGGCTATTCTGTCTATGCGGACAGTACCGCCTTTGATCCTGCCTTCGTACAGGCTGCTTTCTCCATTGACAACATTGGTGATGTCTCCGCCCCGTATGTCGGCATGTATGGCATCTACATTGTCCACTACACCCGTGACGTGCCCTCCGGTCCTGTTGAGCTGACCGAAGAACTGCGCGCTTCCCTGGAAAGCGAACTGCTTTCTGCCGCTCAGAACGAAGTTCTGGACTCTGCTTTCCACGTATGGCTCGGAGAAGCCAACATCCAGTACACGGAACTCGGCGAAAGCTATCGTCCTGAAACCGTGGACAGCCTGGATGAAACCGCTGGACTTGACGAGTAATCCGCTGATCATCCCATAGGACTGTGCCGAGTGCACAGTCCTTTTTCAATTCTTTTCCCGCTTCTGCCCGCCTGTATATCAGTCACTTCCTATATCGTGCACTGAATGCCTGCAAAACCTTGCAATCCTTGCATTCTTCTGCTAGAATATGCGGGAAATTGCATATGGGAATGTATCCCATGGAGGTATTATGCGTATCTTTCTGGATGCTATGGGTGGTGACAATGCTCCGCAGGCTCCTGTAGAAGGCGCGCTGGAAGCACTTCGCCTCTATCCCGACCTTGAAATCAGCCTTGCGGGAGACCTTGCTCAGGTCGAACCCCTTCTCAAAGATTGTGACGATGTCAGGAGCCGTATCACGCTGGTTGATGCACCTGAAGTCATCACCAACGACGAAAGCCCTGTTATGGGTGTCAGAACCAAGAAAAAGTCCGCCACCGTTATCGGTATGCTTCAGCTGAAGGCAAAAGAAGTGGACGGTTTCGTATCCTGCGGCTCAACAGGCGCTGTCCTTGCCGGCGGTATGTTCCGACTCGGCCGGATTCCGGGAATTGAGCGTCCCGCCCTGGCCCCTGTTCTTCCGACCGGAACCACACCCGGTTCCCTGCTGATTGACTGCGGTGCAAACGTGGACTGCCGTCCTCAGTACCTGCTGCAGTTTGGCATGATGGGTTCCATTTATATGGAAAAGGTCATGGGCGTCAGCAATCCCCGCGTGGGCCTGATCAACATTGGTGTTGAAACCGACAAAGGCAACGAGCTTGTCAAGACGACCTATCCCATGATGGAAAAGGCCCCCTATAATTTTGTCGGAAATGTCGAAGCCCGTGAGATCACCAACAATGCAGCCGATGTTCTGGTCTGCGATGGTTTCTGCGGCAATCTGGTTCTGAAGTTCATGGAAGGCGTTGCCAAGTCTCTGCTGAAGATCATCAAGAAAGAACTTCTTGCCGATACCCGCAGCAAGATTGGTGCCGCACTGGCCAAGCCTGCCTTCTCCCGTGTCAAGAAGGATATGGATTATTCCGAAGTCGGCGGAGCCCCTCTGCTTGGTGTCCAGGGTGCCGTCGTCAAAGGCCACGGTTCCAGCAACGGACACGCCGTATGCTGTGCCATCAAGCAGTGCATCAAAATCATCGAAGGCCAAGTTCCTGAGCTCATTGAGAAGGGCCTTCAGTCCATGCTTCCCGAAGAAGAAGCGTAATGTGCGGCAGATCCCCGTTTTACGGGCTGCAATATATTGAATGTCTGGCCATTGGCCTGAGGAGGTACCCGTACTATGTTTGATACAGTCGTTGAAATGATCAGCAAACAGCTCAAAGTGGACCCTTCCACCATCACCCGTGAATCCCGTCTGATTGATGACCTCAAGGCAGACAGCGCCAATGTCATGGTTATGATCATGGATCTCGAAGACCAGTTCGGCATCACTGTCGAAGATGATCAGATCATGAAGATGAAGACCGTCGGCGACGTCGTTGACTATATTGAAAGCCACAAGTAAGAAAAAATGACGCTCCGGAGTTCCGGAGCGTCATTTCAAAGCAACTGATTTTTGAGAGGAACCAATCATGCAGGATTTGCAGCGGGTTATGGATGCCCTGGGCTATCAGTTTCACCGTCCTGCCTTGCTCAGGCAGGCACTGACGCATCCCTCCATGAAGGAAAATGACAACCAGCGTCTTGAATTTCTCGGGGATGCTGTGCTTCAGTTTATCATGAGCGATATTCTCTATAAGGGACACCCAAAGGACCAGGAGGGCAATCTGACCCATCTGCGTGCTCTTCTTGTATGCGAAGATGCGCTCAGTCCCGTTGCCCGGTCTCTGGGGCTCGGTCAGGCCCTGCTCATGGATCATGGCGAAGAACTGACCGGCGGCAGAGAGAAACCCAGCGTTCTGTGTGATGTAATGGAAGCGGTCCTTGCTGCTGTCTATCTCGACGGTGGTCTCGAGGAAGCCCGCAAAATCATTGTTCGTTTCTGGCCCAAACCCGAAGATGTTCACCGCCCCATGCAGGATTCCAAGAGCAGACTGCAGGAAATCCTCCAGCAGGACGGCTCCACTTTCCCCGTCTATGAAATTGTCGGCGTTTCCGGTCCGGTGCATGACCCGAGGTTCGAGGCCACTGTTTCTCACAACGGCATCGTACTCGGCAGAGGCTTTGGGCATACAAAAAAAGAGGCTGAGAAGGCTGCAGCCTTGGATGCACTGAAAACACTGGATCCTTCCAACTCCTGATTCACCCAGCAGGCCAACGCCTGCTTTTTTCATGCGCACCGTTTCTTATCAAGTTCAATGAACAAAGAAGAATCCAGTCATTTTTTCTCTTCACGGTCCTTCCATTCTTCCATTCCCTGTGTTACAATCGTGAAGAACGAAAGCGTTCAAATCATCATATTACCTTTGGAGGTGTTTCTATATGAAATGGGTATGCTCTGTCTGTGGTTATGTGTATGAAGGCGAACAACCGCCGGAAAAGTGCCCCCTGTGCAAAGCTCCTGCTTCCAAGTTCATCAAGCAGGATGGCGAAATGACCTGGGCTGCTGAGCATGTCGTCGGCGTTGCCAAGGATGTTCCCGAAGAAATCAAGCAGGGTCTCCGCGAAAATTTCGCCGGTGAATGCTCTGAAGTCGGCATGTATCTTGCCATGGCCCGTGTTGCTCATCGTGAAGGCTATCCTGAAGTTGGCCTCTATTTTGAGAAGGCAGCTTTTGAAGAAGCAGAGCATGCTGCAAAGTTTGCTGAACTGCTCGGCGAAGTTCTCACAGATTCCACCAAGCAGAATCTGTCCGTGCGTGTCGAAGCTGAAAATGGTGCGACTGCCGGCAAGACCGAACTGGCCAAGAAGGCAAAGGCTCTGAATCTCGACGCTATCCATGACACCGTTCATGAAATGGCAAGAGACGAAGCCCGTCACGGCAAGGCTTTCAAGGGTCTGCTGGATCGGTACTTCGGAAAGTAAAATGTTCATGGATGTGGTTACCACATCCATGTATATTTTTATATTCCAGTTTTTCAATATCATATAACTGCATATCTAAACGCTTTAGATAATATGAAGTGACCTCGCATTTGCAGCAGCGCGGATTTACCCGTATACTGACAAATGCTAATACGCCAGCTGCGGGGCTTACCGCATGCAAAGGAGGTCACTT
>ONVN01000093.1 GCA_900321295.1 uncultured Eubacteriales bacterium | reverse complement strand
TCATGCGCTTACGCAGTTTTCCCATTTGGACTTCGTGCACCATGAAAGCCATCACCCCTTTTTTAGTCCGACCAGTATCCACAGTCCCAGGGCCGCAGGAATTTACGCTTGCATTTTTTGACGGCTGCGTATACAATGAAGGCGTCGCCAAAAAAGACGGCAGTAAATGATACTGACTCAATGGTACATGTTAACATGCAACCACTCTTTTGTCAATTGCTTTTTTATGTAAGAATTGACGTGCATAACCGAGGTGCTGATAAAAAAAGCACTGGTAAGACAGAAAGGACGAAGAATTGAACCGGATGACAAAGTGTTTCGGGGAAGCTGCGGAACGGACTCTCAAGAGTCTGCGAACCTGTAGCTTCCTATTTATTATGCTGATCAGTCTGGGAATTGCAGTGGGGCTGAATACGGGCATGCATTCTTGGTGCCTTGCAGAAGATGACGCGGAAAAAACGGTGATTCTGGATGCGATCCATGACCCGTCTGCTCTTGATGGCTTTGCCTACCCTGATCATGCAGAGATTCTCAGGATCTTTTTTCCTCAGATCAAGGAATGCGACAGTTGCCTGGTTACGGATGGACAGGATAATATCCTGATTGACTGCGCAACGGAAGACCAGGTCAGTCAGGTGGTTTCCATGCTGAGAGATCTGAAAATAGAAAGACTGAATGCTGTCTATATCACGCATCCACACAGTGATCATGCATGCGGGTTGAAGACGATTCTGGAAGAATTTCGAGTGGACAGCGTCTGGACCTGCTTTTCAGATTACACCAATGAAGTCAGTGCGGCCCTTCCTGGACTGTGTGAATCTTTTCATGTGCCGCTGATGCGATATGAGGAAGGCCATGTCTTCTCGCTGGGAAAAGCACGGTTCGAAACATATGCGTCCACGGACAGGGCTTTGGGCATTAATGACCGGTCGGCAGCGTTTCGGATGCAGTACAAGGATGCAGTCATGTTTTTCCTGGCGGATCTTGAGGCGAGAGGCCTCCGACGGCTTGGAAACCTGCTTGCCCCGGAAATGCTGAAAACCGACATCATCAAATATCCGCATCATGGAAAAAACGGACTCGTCCGTGAGTTTTGGCGTCCTGCACAGCTGCGCTTTGCCGTAGTGACGAGTGACAGTACCCCCAGAGAGGGTAAAGAGGACCTGATTTATAAAGGATGGGCACACGCGTTTACTGCCGATGGCGAAATTGCCCTCTTGACGGATGGAACAACGTGGTGCGTCTGCTGGAAAGAGGATGCAGTGAAAGTGCTGGCAGATGCATTCCTTCCTGAAGAGAATGATGAAGAAGTCACTTATCTCACGGTTCAGAAAAAGGAGAAAAGCAATGATCAACGATAAGGAAAAGAAAAATCATCGTATCGCGATACCGTCTTATACTCTGGCGGAAGAGCTTATGAACTCCATTTCCCATGGAATCGGAGCTTTGATGGGACTGACCGCGCTTGTGCTTTGCATTCTGAAAACGGCACCTTCCGGTGATGCGTGGCGGATTGTTTCTGCTGCCATTTTCGGAACAACTACTTTTCTTCTTTATATCATGAGCTGCCTGTATCACGCGCTGAAAGTGAACCGGGCAAAACGAGTGTTCAGAGTTTTTGACCATTGCACGATTTTTCTGCTGATTGCCGGGACGTATACGCCTTACATGCTGGTCACGTTCCGCCCGGCAAATCCTGTCCTGGCGTGGCTGATTTTTGGCGTGATCTGGGCCGTTGCAATCGCGGGGGTTGTTTTCAACTCGATCAGCCTGAAACGATTTGCAAAGGTTTCTGTTGCATGCTATGTTGCGATGGGGTGGATGATTGTCCTAGCCTATGGCCCGCTGACAGAACTGCTTGCTCCTGAAGGCATCCGGCTCCTGCTCTGGGGAGGAATTGCCTATACAATTGGCGCGGTGCTGTATGGAGTCGGTTCTAAGAAAAGGTATTTCCATTTCATTTTTCATCTGTTCTGCCTTGCAGGAACGGTTCTGCATTTCTTCTCCATCTATTCTTATGTACTGTAAGACAGGAAGAACGCACGGATTCAAAGAAATTGGTGCATCATCTTAACGGATTGCTGCTGGATTATTTCATGCGGCAATCTTTTTTTGGGGGAGAAACCTGGCTGGAGCGAATGAACAAATAAATGGGCAAAACAGCTTACAAAAGGAAACAAAAAACTTTCAAAATGGCTGTGTTGATGAATTGACAACAAAAATCATTCATGATAAGATATGCAAGTTGGAAACGGCACGGGATCAGTGCGCTCTTTTGGCACAGAACCGTGCAGGATTCCTGAAGGAGGGTGGTCTAATGGAAACGTTGAAAAACAATGCGAACCGCATTGTGGGCACAAAACAGGTGCTGCGTGCTGTAAAGGCCGGAAAACTTCAGCGGATCTATGTTGCCAACGATGTGGATACATTCCTGTATCAGCAGGTAATACGTGCTGCAGAAGCGGCCGAAGTTCCTGTAACAAGAGTGGAATCCATGAAGGAACTTGGCGAGGCTTGCGGTGTGCAGGTTGCTGCTGCGGCTGCAGGCATTGTCAAGGAATGATTCAGCCTACAAGTTTCCGAGGGTTGCGGAACTTTGGGGACAATAAATTGGAGGTGCTTCCATGCCAACGATCAATCAGTTGAT
>ONVN01000140.1 GCA_900321295.1 uncultured Eubacteriales bacterium | reverse complement strand
GTCTTTGGGCAAAGAAAAAGAAGCGGTTTCGTGCCGCTTCTTTTTCTTTGTTCATCTTATTGTTGTTATTGCAGTTTTTCACCGCAGCTCATGCAGAACTTTGCCCCGGGAGTGATCGGTTCGCCGCATTTCGGACACACATTCGCAGCCTGCAGCTTTTCTCCGCAGTTGGAGCAGAACTTCGCACCGGCAGCAATGGGACTGCCACAGCTCGGGCAGAATCCCGCAGCTGCCTGCTGAGGTGCAGCAGGAGCAGCCTGCTGCTGCGCCTGGTTCTGGTTTGCATTGAAAGCCTGCGTGAACATCTGTCCCATGGCGACTCCAGCACCCATGCCAACACCCATACCGGCTACACTGCCCTGCTGATTGGCCGATTCGCGCATGGCTTCCGCGGCCTGATACTGCGTGTACTTGTTCAGATCACCGACAACACCCATGGAGGTACGACGGTCCATTGCCTTCTCGACTTCTTCCGGCAGGGAAATGTTTTCAATCACAAAGGAAGTCAGCTGGACGCCGAGATTCGCAATTTTCTGATTGATCGCCTGTAGAGCGAAGTTGGACAGCTCATCATAGTTGGCAGCAAGGTCCAGTGCAGGAATCTTGCTCTCAGCAATGGCATCGCTCAGGCATGAAACCGTCTGGCGCTTGATCTGGTCTTCAATATCCGAAACTTTATAAGTGCTGTTGGTCCCGAAGCATTCCTTCAGAAGCAGCTCAGGATCGGAAACACGGAAAGCAAAGGAACCAAATCCACGGAGACGAATGATTCCAAATTCGGAGTCACGCATCATGACGGGATTGGCTGTTCCCCACTTGCGATCAAGGAACTGCTTTGTTGAAACAAAATACACATCGGATTTGAACGGGCTGTTGAAGCCATATTTCCAGGATTTCAACGCCGTCAGAATCGGCATGTTGCTAGTCTGAAGCTCATATCTGCCGGGACGGAAGATATCAGCCAGCTGACCTTCATTGACAAAAATGGCAACCTGGCTCTCTCTGACGGTGAGCTGGGCTCCCATCATGATTTCCTTGCCATTCATATCGTACTTGTGAACGATTGTGTTATTCGTCGGATCTGTCCACTCAATAACATCAATCAGCTGGCCTTTGACGATATTGGAAAAAATGCCCATTTCGGATTCCTCCTTGCTTTTTTGCTTAACGATATTATACACCCTGTTCCGTAAGACTCAAGAGATTGGGTCGAACTTCCTCGGATGCAATACTCAGCTCCATTCCCAGAAATTCTTTTACATGTTCGATCCCGGCCTGTGCATGTTCGCGAACCATAGCGCGCATGGTCTCTGCACTTTCGCACATTCTTTCCCCAATCATGGGACATGCAGTCAGAATGATTCGTTCATCATCCACAACGGAAACGAGAACACGCATGCCTTCCTTTTCCGCGCCAAAAATATTCCTCATGGCAACTTCAAGACGGTCCGCTCCAGCCTTCCATTTTCCCTGCAGGTATCCATCTTCGGGCATACTCAGTTCCATGAAAACGCAAGGCACTTCAGGGTCCATCTTGCTTCGCAGCAGCAGCAGATTCCGGAGGACATCCTTTTTGTTTTTCTCTTTTCCGCTTACCAGTTTTCTGAAATACTCATGGCGGCACATCTGCATCATATCGGCTTCACTGTACCGGTCATTCGAGTAATCTGCACGGGTCCGGTTCAGGATGGATCCAATACTCTCAACATCCGCAACTGCTTTCTCTACAGTCACCTGATCATTTTCCAGAATGATGGGAATCAGAGGATGGAAGTTCATTTCTTCTATCATCCTGCGTTTTTCCTGTTCGGGAAGGCCAATGACCATTCCGTCAACATGGTGCTTTGCCATCGTTTCAACGGCTTCATCAGGAGACTGCGCCATGCGGGGCTCTCTGAATCCAAGCAATGACCATGATGAAATGCCAGTAAACGCTTCTCTGATTTTCTGATTGTCTGTCACCAGCAAAAGTTTGTACATTCTTTCAAACGCCAGTCCTTTCCTGATGGAATATGACACACATTCTCCTTTTCGCATACAGCCACTTGCCGCAGCGTAAACCATTATACAAGATTTCAGCGAATTGCACAATTCCCCCCGATAAAAAACTGACTTTGTGCCCAAAAGTTGAAAAAAGCAAAACATGATCTGAAACAGCCCAGAATATGCTCATCTCGATCCATTCGATTCTTTGTTTTTCAGATAATACCCGCTCAGGATCCTGTTATTCAGAGACGGAGGAAGAAGATCATGCAGGAAAACCGCAAGATGCTGGTCCGCACTTGCGATGCGCAGCCGGAAAGGAAGATGCTTTTTTTCTGCCGCCCGTGTCACTTTCTCACCCAGTCGGGCCGGGTCAGAACCATTTTGTTCGTCATGATGAATTTTCGCTGTGCCCTTCTGGAAGAAAGAGGCGTAGGGCGAATTCTGGCGCATGCCGGTGGTATGGCCCCGGTACGCTTCGCTTCCACTGCGATGATCTCCCGGTTCCACAAGGCATATCTGTATTCCAAACGGTTTGACTTCCATCTGCAGGCACTCTGCATACCCCTCCACTGCATGTTTTGCTGCAGTATATGCGCTCTGGAATGGAATCCCCAGCAGTCCGTTGATGGATGAGAACATCATGATCTTGCCGTGGCCCTGAGCACGCATCAACGGCAGAACTGCCTGATTGATACGCACCATTCCGAAGAAGTCCGTGTTCATGACCCTCGCATATTCTTCAAGGGTTGTTTCCTCACAGGAGCCCAGCATGAGAATACCTGCACAGTGCACAACACAGTCGACATGGTCTGCAACTTTCAATGCAGACGCAGTGAAGCGTTGGATGCTTTCATCATCTGTAACATCCAGCGGAAAGCAATGCATCTGATTCTGTCTTCCTTCCTGAAAGGAACGAGCCCCCGCAATTACCGTATGTCCAGCTTTCGCCATGGCCTGCGCCGTATGCAGCCCAAGACCGCTCGATGCACCTGTAACCCAGACAATCATGCTCCAGCCCCCTTGAGTACATTCTCCACTACCTGCTGGGAATGTGCGGCCGCCAGTTTTGTAAACGTTGGATAGTCCATTTCGGACTCACCATTCGCATGATCCGAGATTGAACGAAGAACGCCGCACGGTACGCCATGCATATAGCATGCGTGGGCAACGGCTGCTCCTTCCATCTCGACGGCCTTGGCCTGGAAAAGATCATGGATTCTTTTCCGCACATCAGCCCTGCAGATAAACTGGTCACCTGTTGCAATGATTCCTTCATGAACGCAAAGTCCAGGAACCTTCCCTGCCGAGCGGACAAGCTGTTCCCGCAGTTGTCTGTCACAGGGAATCTCAATCAGGCCAATTTTGGATACATAGCCTACCGGGTCCCCAATCGGTGATGTATCCATATCATGTTCCACCGCCGCAGTCGCAATCACCATATCCCCGATATTGACATTTTCTTCCCCGGAACCGGCAACCCCAAGATTCAGAATCCATTGCGGATGAAAATGGAGAATCATGCTCTGTGCACAAAGGGCTGCATTGATTTTTCCCGGACCACAAACAGCAAGTACCGTTTCCTGGCCATAGAGTTTTCCGCTGACAAACACATCCATCCCGATCCGGGTTTCTTTTCTATCTTCAAGCATGTTTTCCAGAGCTTCCACTTCCACATTCATTGCGCCGATAAGACCAATCATGATTCGTTCTCTCCTTCTTTTCCTCTCGTGATCAGGCGGGCAGCTTCCTGAATAACCCGTTCCGCCCTGGGTACATCTGTATGCTGTGAGACAAAGCAGAAAATGATGGGATGGGATGCATAAATGATTCCAACATCGTGTGTGATTCCATCATCCTCACCGGTCTTATGGGCACAGGTTATTCCCCTGCTATGCAGATAAAACGGCATTTTCCCGTTCAGACGCTGGTCTGAAAGAATGCGGAGCATTTCAGCAGAAGCTTCAGGACTTATGACTTTTCCGCTCAGCAGCTGCTCCATGAGAATGCCCATATCACCCGCAGAAACACTGTTCTCGATTCCCTGCCTGGATAATTCTTCCATAAAGAGTTTCCTGCGCAGCACGGTGTTGCGTAAACCGAGTTCTTCACTCAGATGCTGGATATTTTCCATGCCAAGTCGGTCAATCAGCAGATTTGTGGCTGTATTGTCCGATACGATGATCATCAAAGTAACCAGGTCACGGATTTGTACGGATATACCGTCATGCAGATAGGTCAGTGCGCCACAGCTCGGCAGCTTGTCTTCCTTTCGGATCACAACTTCCTCTTCAAAACTGATAAGTCCCTTTTCCTTCTGCCGGAAAGCCTCCGCCATCACCATGATTTTGATCACGCTGGCCGCTACAACAGGTACATCTTTCTGAAAGGTTATTTCTTCTCCTGTCACGGTATCGCGGATAAACAAACCAACCTCTCCCGGGAGGTTCCTGACCATTTCCAGAATGATTTCTGCCTGTTCTTTCAATGCATGCACCTCCGTATTCGATCTGCACTGTCCAGATGGAAATCCGCTCTGTTGCGTCGGAAAGCCGGATGATAGCAGGGATCCTTTTCCTCCCCAAACTTCTGTTCAATCCGGCGGAGATCTTCCGGATGCCGCACAGTCCCTTTCAGGAGGAGTTCCGAAGGTCTGCAGATGACTGCACCGTGTGGGGTATAGACATGATGCAGGCCTTGTCTTCCAAGGCGGATGCACCAGTCTACCATAGCCAATCCTCCCTGGTATGCTGTATCAAACGGGATCCAGTGATCTCTGCGAATCATGAAGCACGCTCCGCTGAC
>ONVN01000007.1 GCA_900321295.1 uncultured Eubacteriales bacterium | reverse complement strand
ATGATGAACTCCCACTCGGTGCAATGGTTCCATACGACATTACGCGAATAAAAGGTCCCTGAATGTATCACGTTGATCCATTATATTCAACATGATACCACGGATCGAGGTCCGTATCAGAAGGAATACTTAGCAGTCCGACCACTGTTCCCCTGTTCACCTTGAACAGATAAGGCGATTTCAGACTGGGAGACTGTCTGAAATTAACTTCATCATTCGTGACCATGCCTGTCGCACCAGTCACAGAAGTTGCTCCGGCTGATGTACCCGACGATGCTGAACCTGTCTTCCCATAGGCAGATTCTTCCTCATCCGTAAGCGGCCGGTAATAATCTCCGTGGAGATAGCCAACATATTTGGTCGTGCCTGCACTCTCCGGATCCGTTATGTTGACTTTATACCATGTTACACCGGAAGAATCCGTCGTAGTTGACGAATATGCACAGACATAGTCAATCGGCAGACGAAACCAGTATTCTGCACTCGTCGATGGTGTTTTGCGCAGACGGACCCCCGTTGCTGTCGTCTTGCCATACGATTCGGCAGACGCTTTCTCTGTCATCATTGGCAGAATGCTCAGAACAAGAGCTACAATCATCACACCTGCCAACATACGTTTCCATGCACAATTCATACAATCACCTCATGTGGTAAAAGCGGTATTCTGCTTAGGAGCAAAATAATCCACTCACATTTTATTGCTTTTTTATGACCATGTCAAGAAAATAATATGACACATTCTTTGTTTTTTATTTCAAAAATGTAACATTTTATCATTTTCTTCCACGCTGCCTGTTCTATCCCGTGTATGGTATGTGCCGCATTTTCTCTCCGGGCATAAAGATACGGCAGGCTGCACACAGGCATATCCTGCCGTTCCTGTTCATAAAAGGAAATCAACGGATTCGTCTCGCTTCAAGATAATAACGTTTTTCCTGTGCATGTCCAATGGAAAACGTCTTTCTTGGAAGAACACCATCCCTCTCGATCGCATCAAAAAATGCATCCTTCCCAATCGGTGGAAGTTCCAGCCCGAGCGTGTTTTCCTGTTCCGACAGTTTCCGAAGTGAATCCTCACCATGAATATAATCGATCTTTCCAGGTTCTGTCTGCAGATACTTGTCAAGCCAGTTCTGCAAAATTCCAACCGGAAGCTGTCCCAGGGACTGATTCAGATAAAGGAGCCCCTGTTTTCCTCCAGCCGTCCACCGAACAGGATACCCCTTTTCCGAGCAGATTTCCCGTATGTCCTGAAGCAGTTTTGCAACGTTCGTTTCTGTGATCAATCGATGGATCGGCTCAAATGCGAATGCTTCATCTCGGATATTTCCAAGCTCAACCATCGCATATCTTGCCCTTTCTGTATTCTCTTGTCCCGCGCCTTCTCTTTTCAGAGAATCATAGCATGTTTTCGCTGTCGCAAGTGAATGATTTCCATCCCCTACCAGATAAAACACCGGCGATGCTGGCATTTTGGAAGCGCGCACTGCTTCATAAGAATCAATACGAGCCTGCGTCTCAGAAGCATACGTTCCCGATACCAGATATCCTTTCAGATGTCCACCATGCTCCATAAGTTCGAGGTCATACAGAACCGGCAGATCCTCTTTGGCGGCTTCAAGAGGTCCCAGAACCGTATCCATAGGATCATCGCAGAACATCAGCACATGGCTGAGTTCCAATGGGGCATTCTCACGGATTCTGACGCGGGGCGGAATCCGTTCCGGCACAGTTTTTTCGGTGGCCCGCACCGGTGTGTCCGCATCCGGCTGAAAACTGTATGCCTCCAGATCAATAACGCCAAGCAGTCCGCGGCGTATGCTGCCATTCATCAGTTCTCTTTCAATGTAAACAAAGCAGTCCCGATAATCCTGCATAATCTGCGAAGAAAGCACTTGCTGCATTGACGCATTAATATTCTGAATCCGTTCATCCATTTTCTCCGACAGATACACTTCCGGATAGATTAGATGCAGCGCTGAAGGATGATTGCCTACCTGCTCTGCAAGCCGTTCCCAGTAACTCTTTTCAGAAGTAAACTGATCACAGGCTATAACAGGCCAGGTTGATAGATACTGCTCTTTGGGCAAAAGAAAATCTGCACTGGTGAACACACTCATACGTTTCTTTTCCTCCCCCATTCTCTCTGAATACTTGATCATTCCATATCATCTGATTACAGTATATTATAAAGAAGCCTGAAGCTGAATCGCCTCAGGTTGCTTATTTTCTTCCTTTTCTCTGATGAACATGCAGAACGTGTCTGATTCTGCCCCGCAGCGTTGAAGCACGCTTCTTTTCTTCATATGCATCAAAGGCACCGCGTCTGTATTCGATATTATGCGGGTCCAGCTTAACAGCGCACCGAAAAGACTGCTCCGCTGTATCATATTGTTCCAGTGCCATCAACACCTGTCCCTGTGTATGGAACCAGGCAGCATTTCTCGCTTGCGCCCGCATCAGCTGTCCAAGTGCTCTCTCCGGAGCATCCTGGCCGAGCAGTTTCTGAGCCATGGCTACGGCATCTTCGACAGACAGTGTTTCCCGAAAAGGACTGTATGAACGGCCACTCACCTGCTTCATGGCTTCTTCATAAGCCTTATTCAGACGAACCATTCTCCGATTTGCTTCGGCTTGCTGCTCGGCGTCCTGAAACTGGTCCGGATGTACAAGTTTCGCTTTCTGATGATAGGCTCTTCTTACTTCGTCCGGACCGCTTGTCTGCGGAATTCCTAACTCATCAAATGGGTTGACGATTTCCGCCACCTCCATTCAGCAATCCATCAGAAATAGGTTTCCCGACGGATATCAGCACCGAGGGAACGCAGTTTTTCCTCAATATGTTCATATCCCCGGTCAATGTACTCCAATTCATATATTTCAGTAATACCCTGGGCCATCAGTCCTGCTACCAGCAACGCAGCGCCAGCACGCAGGTCCGTCGTTGTAACGGGAGCTCCATACAGCTGTGGAACGCCCTCGATAATTGCCGTTCTGTCCACAACACGAACCTGAGCACCCATACGGGCCAGCTCATCAAGATGACGGAATCGCTGTTCAAAAATGGTTTCCTGAACAATACTTGTCCCATGGGCAGTGGTCAGAAGTGCACACATAGGCTGCTGCAGATCCGTAGGAAAACCGGGATAAACCTGAGTCTTGACATTGACTGCCCGATATGCGTTCTGGAACCGTACCCGAATTGCATCATCACTATCCGTAACGCGCACACCCATCTCCAGCAGCTTCGCTGTCAAGGCTTCCATATGCGTCGGGATACAGCCGCGGATCGTTACATCACCACGGGTCGCAGCGGTGGCAATCATCAGCGTTCCGGTCTCAATCTGATCTGGAATAACCGCATACGTCGTCCCGTGAAGATGCTGCTGTCCCCGGATTCGGATCGTATCTGTTCCTGCACCTTTGATTCGGGCACCCATGCTGTTCAGGAAGTTTGCAAGATCAACAATATGAGGCTCTTTTGCAGCATTGTAAATAATCGTTGTCCCATTTGCTTTCGCTGCCGCAAGCATGACATTGATTGTTCCGCCAACTGTCACCATGTCAAAAAAGACATCATTTCCCGTCAGCTGCTTGGCATTTGCAGTAATCAGTCCGCCGCGTTCTTCCGCTTCTGCACCAAGTGCTGCAAAACCCTTCAGGTGCTGGTCAATGGGCCTTGAGCCGATTTTGCATCCACCTGGATACGCAACCTCTGCTTTCCCAAAACGCCCAAGCAATGCGCCAAGAAAATAGTAACTCGCACGAAGCTGTCTTGCGCGTCGGTAGTCCACCTGATATCCTTCGACTCCTCTTGGATCGATAACCATGTGCACACCAGGCACATAATCCACTTTTGCGCCAAGCGACTCAAGAATATCAGCCAGGACATGCACATCTTCAATATCAGGAATGTTCTCGATCGTACAGACATCATCAGAGAGAAGAACAGCAGGAATCACAGCCACAGAGGTATTCTTCCCACCACTTACACGGACCTCGCCCATAAGCGGATTTCCGCCTGTAATCAGCAGCCTCTCCTTGCTCATGATTCCACCTCCCTGATACTTGTAACAAGCATGTTTTATCTCCATACTTGTTTATCGATTGTAACATATCAGTTCTGCACTGTCAACGCGTGCACGGTTTGCGCATCTATGCAGTACACTGTTTTTCATTCAAAATGCCAATATCTGCAGCCGTTTGCCTTGTCCTGTTTCTTTGCAGAAAAGAATGCTGTTCTCTTCACCTTCTCTACGATCCTCAGACACATATGTTGTACTTTCTGTGGCTTTCTTCGAAGTTTGCCCGTTTTTGTCTTCATCTCATCTTTCGCATTGTGGTAGAATATCTATTAATTCAACTAAGCAAGGAGGCGATGTTCCATGCTGCTCACTCAACGCATTCCGACCGGGCGTCTGACCCTGTCTTTTGAAGTATTTCCGCCCAAAACCGATACCGGCTTTTCAAGTGTCAGAGCCGCTGCACTGCAGATCGCCGCGCTGTCTCCTCTCTTCATGTCGGTCACTTATGGGGCAGGCGGCAATGGCAGCCGTTATACGTTCGGTCTTGCGGGAGAAATTGAGCATAATACAGATGTTCCCGTCCTTGCTCATCTGACATGCGTCGGACAAACCCGTGAAAGCATCTCACAATGCATTGAGGAACTGCACGCACTTGGCATCTCGAATATCATGGCTCTTCGTGGTGACCTGCCTGATGACCAAATGCATAAAGGCGATTTTCCGCATGCCATTGATCTCATTCATTTTATCCGGGACAACTGGCCCGAGTTCTGTATAGGATGCGCATGCTATCCTGAAATCCATCCTGAAAGCATCGACCGTAAGCAAGATATCCGGTTTCTGAAAGAGAAAGTTGATGCAGGCTGTGATTTTCTGACTACACAGATGTTTTTTGATAACACACTTCTGTTCCATTTTCTCTACAGGATTCGGGAGGCAGGCATCACAAAGCCCGTTTTTCCGGGGATTAT
>ONVN01000092.1 GCA_900321295.1 uncultured Eubacteriales bacterium | reverse complement strand
CTTTATTGAACAGGCAGAGCGCCTGGAACTGGATCCTTTCTCCCGGCAGATCTACGCGGTGAAGAAGGACGGATCGCGGATGCAGGTGCTGTGTACGATCGACGGGCTTCGTATAGTAGCTGAACGATCCAGCAAGTACGCAGGGCAGACTCCGGCCATGTGGTGCGGTAACGACGGTGTCTGGAAGGATGTGTGGCTTGAAAAAACGCCGCCTGCCGCCTGCAAGATCGGGGTCATGCGCAGCGATTTCGCCCAGCCACTGTACGCTGTAGCACGTTTCGATTCCTATAACCAGGGAACTTACTATTGGACAAGCATGCCTGATATCATGATCTCAAAATGCGCGGAAGCACTGGCGCTACGACGTGCGTTTCCGGCAAGACTATCAGGCTGCTACTCCGATGCGGAGATCAATACGGACAGACAGGTGAGGACGGTAATAGGTCGGGTTCCTTCTGATGAAAAGGCTTTCCTCGCTGAATATGTTGCCGACCCGGAAGCGCTGAAACGGATCGATTTGGCGGAAGCGCTGAAGGAACGGGATTCCGAAGGTGAACTTTACACGGACAAGAGTACGGAGACGCTCCTGAAGATCCGGAAACGCCTGAACCGACTATTGAAGGAGGAGCAGATACCTGAAGAAAAAGCAGCTGTTCTTCAAAGAAAGATTGACGCGATTAACGCAATTCTATATGAAAAACAGATAAAAGAAACCGAAACAGACAGATAAAAAAGAAAGAGAGTGTCTCAAAATATAATGAGATACCCTCTTTAGTTTTATAACAAAAATGAAATTACTTATAAGAAAACATAACAGAATGTATAAATTCTGTTGCAAATGGATTTTGGCGTGATTAAAAAATCTGCATAAACTCTACTAAATCACCGTTTGGAGTGGAAACTGTGAAAAATCGGCAGCCATTTTTCCAAAAAGGAAGATCTGTAATTGGTTTGATGATTTTTAAATCCAGACGCTGTGCTTCCTCGTAAGCTTCATCAACATCATCAACGCGAAATGCAATATGATCGATTTTCCGATTAGAATTAATAACCTCTGCCCGTTCAGGATCAGCCAGATATTCATATAATTCATACATCACGTCGTCTTTTTGGATAAAAGCAATTTTTTCCGGAACTCCATGATCCAGATAATCCGTTTCATAGGCCAGTTCAAATCCCATGTTATCAGAAAACCACTGAACAGCGTTGGAGACACTGACTACCGGAACGCCGATGTGCAGCAAACCATTTGTTTTTATCATCAGAATCAATCCTCCCTTTTTATTATTTTCATAAAGAACGCCGAAGGAAAGCTACATCCCCCGGCGTTGTGTATATATACTACCAGATTTCCTTATCAATTATTGTGATGTTGCTGAGTTGCGCTCAGAAGAACTGCGAAGATGATCAGAGCACCGCGCACCACGTACTGAGTATAATCATTAACATTCAGGAGTGTCATCCCATTGGTGAGGACACCCAGGAAGATGATACCGAGCATCGTGCCCCACATATTACCGATACCACCGGCGATACTCGCCCCGCCGATAACAACAGAAGAGATTGCAGTCATTTCCCAGCCTTTGGCAAAAGTGAAGGTGCCGGACATAACCTGGGATGAAAGCATGATTCCTGAGAACCAGCAGCAAACCTGAATCAGGATAAAAGAAATAATCTTTGTTTTCTTCACATTGAGCCCGGAAAGGCGGGCTGCTTCCGCGTTGCCGCCAACAGCGAAGACCGCACGTCCGTATTTCGTATAAGAAAGCAGGAAGAACGTAATGAAAAAGAAGATCAGAAGGATGACCACAGGAAATGGGACGACTTTGAAAACGCGGCCTGACCCAATGAAACTATACCAGTTAGGCAGGGTAATCACAGGAAAACCTTTGGAAATAAGGGCTGCGATACCGTACAGAATATTTTGCATTGCCAGCGTGACGATCATGGCTGGAATCTTGTACTTTGTTACCAGCCACCCATTCATGAAGCCAATGATAATTGAGACGATCAATGAGAGGATCATTCCCGGGATTACACCCGCAGAACGACTCATGATGCCTGCGCTTTCCAGATTTCCTGCAACAAGAGCGGTGATGACACCGGTTAATGCGACGGAGGAACTGATGGAAATGTCGAGTTCGCCAGCTACGATTACAATGGTCATGCCAAACGCGATTACGCCCTGAAGCGAGATGTTTCGAAGAATATTAAAAAGGTTATTGACGGTTAAAAAATAGGGCGAAAGGAAGGAAAGCACGATAATTGTAAGAATCAGAATAATTTCCAGCGTATATTTTCTCAAAATTTTTGCTAATACGGATGAATTCGATTTTTCCATTGTTTACTCCCCCATGCACATTGAATACAATTTTTCGATGGTAATTTCTTCCGGCAGAACGGTTTCGTACGTTTTGCCGCCTCTCATAATGACAATCCTATGACATACTTCAATTAATTCTTCCAGCTCAGTGGAAACGATAACGCTTGAAACACCTCTTGCAGCCTGATCCCATACAATCTTAAAAATCTGCTGTTTGGCGTTCACATCAATTCCGCGGGATGGCTCATCAAACAGAATAACCTGAGGCTCAATGTTAAGCCAGTTTCCAACGACAACCTTTTGCTGGTTCCCTCCGGAAAGAGATGAAACTTGGTAGTCGGTGCTTGAAACTTTAATGGCAAGATCATTTATCTGACGGTTGATGAACTGTTTTTCTTTTGCACGATCAACGATAAAGGAATTTCCCAGTCGGTTCAGTGAGGCATAGCAAAGATTCTGACCAATGGTTCCATTCAGATTCAAGCCAATACGCTTACGATCTTCCTGTGTCATAGCCATGCCCAGATTGTTCATCTTTGTGGGGGTTGGCTTTTCAATTTTCTTTCCTTGAAAAGAAATTTCGCCGGAGATTGCCTGCTGCGCGCCGAAGATGCAACTCAGTAGTTCCGTGCGACCGGAACCAAGCATGCCTGCGATTCCCAGAACTTCACCCTTATGAAGCTGGAAGCTTGCATCCTTTACCTTCCTGCCATCCGAAATATGTCTTACGTCAAGGATGACTTCATCACTGTACTTCAGGTCTGCCGGACGTGATTTGATTTCCACGTTGCCAAACATCATATTGATCAGCTCCTGATGCGGCAAACCAGCGATTTCTCTTACGCCAATCAGTTTTCCATCACGCAGCACGGTAACGTTATCAGCAATTTGGCTTAGTTCCTGAAGTTTATGTGTAATATAAATAATGATGACATTTTTCTTCTTCAGGTTACGGATTATTTTGAACAAAGATTCGACTTCATTTTGCGCAAGTGAAGAAGTGGGCTCATCCAGCTGCAGGATTTTGGGGTTGTGACTCATTGCTTTCGCGATCTCAACCATCTGACATTGCCAGGCAGTGAGGTTGCTGATGACTTCTTTGGGGGATATATCAATTCCCAGTTCATCCAGTAAGTCCTGTGCCATTTTATATGTTTTTTTCCAGTCGATTGAAAACCCTTTTACAGGCAGCCGGCCGATAAATATATTTTCCGCAACAGTTAAACCTGGGATCAGGCTTAATTCCTGATATACTGTCGCAACACCGTGATTTTGGGCGTCTTCGGGACTGGAAAATGACAATTCCTTTCCGTCTAAAAAGAACTGTCCTGAAGTCTGTTTTACCGCTCCGGAAAAGATATTTACGAGGGTAGACTTTCCTGATCCGTTTTTCCCAACCAGAGCATTGATCTTTCCGCTTTCGAAAGAAACGCTTACTTGATTCAATGCCAACGTGCCGGGGTATTGTTTGGAAATTTCTTTTGTTTCAAGAATACTCATAAATTTCCGTCCTCATATGATTTGAGAATCGGCCTGATCCAGCTATTAATTTTGCTGAATCAGGCCGGTAGAAAGTCAAATGAATCTATTATTTGGAAGAGAGAAGAAGCTCTTCATATTCATCGATGCTGGCAGGATCCGTGCGGGAGAGAACTTTACCGGGAATCCAGATCGTCTGACCGATTTCATCTTCCGCCAATTCGCCCTTCAGATACTTAATCAGTGTTTCCATTGTGTCATAACCCATCTGGAAAGCATCCTGAGCAGTAACAGCCTGAAGAATATTATCTTCTGAGCGCAGCATTTCAATCTGCTGTTCGCCACCGTCAATGCCGAAGACAAAGATCTGTCCAGCTTTACCGGCGTTCTTGACTGCCATCACTGTACCGACGGTACCGCCATCATTGCAGGCAAAGATAACATTCAGATCCGGATGAGCGGTGATCATGTCACCGGCAGCCTGAATACCCATATCCTGGACCCAAGCTTCGGCTTCGGCGACAACTTCGATATCCGGGTTGACAGCGCGAACTTCGTCGAGGAAACCTTCCATACGTTCGGTAGCAGGTTCTGCATACTGAGATTTGAAGGTGATGATACCGATTTTTGCTTTGCCATCAAACTTTTCTTTGATGAACTGGGCAGCAACTTCGCCGGAACCACGGCCAAGAGCATCATGGGAAGTGGTAGCAGAGCCAACGGCGTAATCAAAACCTTCCGGCATTTCAACGTTTAGCAGGGAAATCGGAATATTGTACTGATCCTTGATTCTCTGCAACGTCTGATGGGAAGCAGTTTCAGAAGCCGGCATAATAGCGATACCGTCAACATTCTGGGTCGCATAGGTGTTGACCAGTTCATTTTCACGGCCCATGTCACCATTCGAAATGGCATGAAGTTCTTTTACTCCATAAGCATCAGCCGCAGCCTGATAGCCAAGAGCACACCAGGAGGAGAACTGATCTTCCTGCAGGTTAATTGCGGCAATTGTCAGCTGATCATCAGCTGAAACAGCTGCAAAAGCACAGATGCACAGAGCAAGAGAAAGCAAAACACTCAACAAACGATACTTATTCATTTTTTTCTCCTTTTTGGCAACGTAATCTATTACGTAATCGATTAACAACTATAATAATTCAAAAGTTGCTGAAATAAAAGTGATTATCATAACGGAAATCAAGTGAGGTTAATCCAAGGTTGGAAAGACAAAAATATGATAATATTTCAAAAAGAAGAAAAATAAGTATCTAAGTTAATCGTTTTACAAAGAGTGATGATAAAGCATATGACAATCCGAATTTCAGACGTTGCAGCCAGAGCCGCTGTTTCCACAGCGACTGTTTCGCATGTAATTAACAACACGAGGAAAGTAACGGAAGAAACTAAAGAGAAGGTGTGGCAAGCTATTCAGGAGCTTGGATACAGTCCTAACGTTTCTGCCAGAAACCTGAAAACCGGTCGTACGCGGATGATTGGACTGATCATTCCCGATATATCCAACCTGTTCTTTGCGATGGTTGCAAGGCAGATCGAAAACATCCTTGGAAAACAGGATTACAACCTGATCATAATGAATTCGGATGAGAACCTGTCAAAGGAAATTTCTCACATTCAGCATATTACTTCCGGTTTAGTGGATGGCCTGATCATAGCCTCAGCAGCACAGGATTATGCTCAGCTGGATAATCACATCCCTGCTAATTTTCCCTGCGTGTTTTTTGATCGCCGTCTTATTGGGAATCCTCATGAAAGTGTTCTGGTCTCCTCAGATGTTGCAATGCAGCAGGGTGTTTCAGCATTACTTAGCCGTGGACATAAACGTATCGGTTACATTGCGGGGCTTCAAGGGATCAGCACAACAGAAGACCGTCTCCAGTCTTTTAAAAATGCACTGCAAAACCTGGATGCGGAATTTGACCCACGTCTCGTACAATATGGAAATTCAATAGATTCCACCACCTTCGCATCAATAGGAGCACTGATAAAAGAGAAATGTACTGCAATAGTGGTGTCCAATAACCTGATGTCTGCACAGGCGGTTTACAAACTTGCGTCTATGGGACTGAAAGTCGGAGAAGATGTAGACCTCCTAACTTATAAGGATTATGAATATTACAGTTATGATCTCACACAGTGCGATATGATTGTTCAGCCTATTAATCAGCTGGGTGGCATTATCGGAAATGGAATCCTGGATCGCATCCAACGTGATGATGTCATGGCCCGGGAAATCGTGCTTGTGAGCAGTTTCCAGCCGCGTTTGCTGAACCCATAAACGACAGCAGAAAAGGTTAATTGATCAGGATAACTTGGTTTGCTAAAATCTGCTGAATTCTGGCATTGTAAGAGAATTTTATGAACGGCAGATACTGTTCAAACGGAAAGTCTTCTGACCTTTCCCTGAAAATCAAAAAAGTTGTCTTGAGACGAAAAATCAATTCGTTTTTCTAAAGAAAGGAATGCAGAAATCATGAGTAATGTCAACGATTTGGAAAATCTATTGAAACGTTTTGTTGAAATCGGTCCTGTTGGGTGCGGTGTTTCCGTCTGTAAGAATGGGAAAGAGATTATCAATCTTTGCGTGGGCTATGCAGATCTGGAAGCAAAACGTCCGCTGAAGTCAAATGATATTATTCGGCTCTTTTCTAATACGAAGCCTTTTACAGCTGCCAGTATGCTTACCCTGTATGAAAAAGGAAAAGTCCTTTTGACCGATCCAATCGAGAAATACATTCCGGAATTTGCCAATCCTCGTGTTGCCGTTGTGACACACAATGGAACTTTTACTACTCGTCCTGCTGCACGTTCGATTCAGATTCGGGATGTGCTGTCGATGGCATCCGGCCTGACATATGGAACACAGATGGCTGGCGGAACTGTTTCCATGACAAATATTGTTACCCAGGAAGTATTGGATGAACTGGAAAGCCGCGGTTCTTTTACAGTACGCGAATTTGCGAAGGAGATGTCCAGAGTGCCGCTTCTCTTTGATCCGGGTACCAGCTGGGCGTATGGAAAGAGTCTGGATGTGGCAGCTGCAATCGTGGAAGTGATCGCTGATATGGATTTCGGAGAATATTTGAAGAAAGCCATATTCGATCCGCTGGGTATGGAAGACACTTTCTTCTTCCTACCGGAGGAAAAGAAAAACCGGTTGGCACGACAGTATACAGGAAGGGATGCTGAGGGGAATGTGGAAATATCTGAAGGCCTCGATTTCATGTACAACGCTGCACGCAAATTTGAAGAAGGCGGTGCTGGCCTGCTCTCAACAATGGATGATTTTTCAAAATTTGCTGCTATGCTTTCCATGGGTGGTACGCTGAACGGTGCCCGAGTTATGAGCCGTAATACGATAGATCTGATGCGCGAGAATTTCCTGAATCCTCAGCAGTTGGCTGATTTCCAGGCTTCCCAAGAAAACGATTGGCAATTTGCCCGCGGATACGGATATGGATGCGGTGTGCGGACGATGATAGACCGCGTCTACGGCGGTAGCAACAGCAGGCTGGGTGAATTCGGCTGGTCGGGCGCTGCTGGAACCTGGCTGATGGCAGACCCGTCGCAGAATCTATCTGCCGTGTATGTTCAACAAGT
>ONVN01000130.1 GCA_900321295.1 uncultured Eubacteriales bacterium | reverse complement strand
AGCGCGGTGCAAAGGGTGATGCCAGTGAACTCTCCATGGTCGAAGTCTTTATCAAGCAAACAGAAGAACACTGAGCCGGGTCATCCCTGAAATCCCGGTGCTGGTTCTGTTATTCCAAAGAAAAAGCTGTCCTGAACATCTTCTTTGTGATGGATGTTCTGAGACAGCCTTTTCTTTTGTTCCCGACAGAAGAACTCTTTCTGTTTCGCCTTTTTATGAAACTTAACGGACCACCCGTTCTCTTTCCCACCTGGAAATCTGTTTCAAATCGACAGTAAGACGGCTTCTTTGACCGTTTTCCCGGTCAGCTGCTGCACAACGGCTTTGTAGATTTCCAGCTGCTTTCCGTATTGCAGTTCCAGCCTTTCATGGAAAGCTTCCCTGCTTCCATGATCAGCCGGAAGCATATGGTCCGTCTTGTAATCAAGTATACGCCAGGAGTCATCTTTATCTTTCAGCACCAGATCGATTTTGCCTGTGACTTCAATCCTTTCCTCGCCCTGCCAGTTGACAAGTTCCTTCAGCTGATCAAACCATTCGCCCTGATCCTTTGCCGCAGAGATTGTGAACGGAACCTCCGGGTACAGCGTTGCTCCATCAATCATCCTGCGGAAGGAAGAATTGGAATCGGCCATAAACCGCATGCCGGACTGTACTTTGCCGATCAGGTCCGCCTGGATCTCCTCCAGGGTCATGGCGTCTGGCGGAAGAGCCAGCTCCCGCCTCTGCTTTCCGGAAAGAAGCTCACTGCGGAACTGTTCTTTCACGGCCTGTTCAGCTGCTTCCCGAACCGATTCCTCTGTAAACCGTCCGTCGCAGACCGTCAGTTCAGCCGCTCTATGCATCA
Source organism: uncultured Eubacteriales bacterium (assembly GCA_900321295.1). Classification (GTDB taxonomy): domain Bacteria; phylum Bacillota; class Clostridia; order Christensenellales; family Aristaeellaceae; genus UBA2943. Next base: position 4,300 of record ONVN01000130.1, on the reverse strand, counting down.
CGCTGCCCCATAAACTGCCGCATGGTGTTCCATTCAGCGTCTGATTCCGGTCTTCCTGCAGATCTTCAACCCCCACCTGCGCGGCACTCAGATTCCTCTGATCAATTTCGCTGGGAGTCACTCGCCTGAACTGTTTCTGTCTCAGCCCGGGTATGCTCTCGGATAACTGCTTCTGCAGATTCACGGCGTGTTGTGCTTCTGCGCGCATGGGAAGGTCCGTTCCTCCGATGCTGTCTGCGCCTTCCTCCGTTTCCTGCACCTCCATTTCCGGAGCTTCCTCCCCGGCTGCTTCGAAGCCTTCCCATGCCTTGATTTCTCTGCCTTTTTTGCCTTCTGCTTCCACCGACAGTGTAAAGACATGTGCTTCGTCCTCTGCTCTGGTCAGAGCAACATATTTGAGCCGGATTCTTTCCGCTTTCAGGAATTCTACTTCCTCTGTTTTTCTCTCTTCCCAGCCCGGAGGATCATACTTCGGAGCCGTAAAGCTGTTCTTGTCCGTGATTTCAAACCAGCCCAGGGTATCCATGCCCACCCTCTGGATGTTGGAATCCGCCTTAGGCGCAGATACCTTTCCCGGAAGGAAAATGACAATCTTTCCCTGCAGTCCCTTTGCCTTGTGCAGATTCATTAACCGGACGAAATCATTGTCTGCACGCACCGAGGGCATCCGGTCCATTTCACTTTCCGCACTGTTTTTGAGAAGATCCGCCATGTCTACGAATTGCTGCGGGTTCGAGCTGCGAATGGAGTCAATGGTCTGCAGCAATGCGGCATACTGATTCTGGAATTCATCCGCATCATATCGCTGCATGAACAGCCCTTCCCCGCTTTCGACGAGTTCCTCCAGAAATGTACACGGCTCCCGATGCTGGCTCAGCAGTCGGTCTCTGTTCAGCATCGCCAGTGCTTTCAGCACACGCCGGTTCATTTCCGTATCCGGAAGCTGTTCCTTCAGTTCCTCCACATGCGCCATCAGGGCACGCGAATCCATATACCGCTGGAAGCCGGCGTTTCCGGGCAGGTCCTTCACCTTCATGCGGAACAGATCCCACTCTTCATGCGTGATGCTGCCGCATGCATGCAGTACACGGAAGGACAGTGTCTCATCGAAAGGATGACAGACGGCCTGAACCCGCAAATTCAGAAGCTGAATCGGAAGATAGGTGTCCATGGGAAGGGCTCCGTCAAATTTGACCGGGATCCCCCTTTTCCGGAGTGCGTCCGCATAGGCGAGATGGCGCTCGCGGAAAAAGCTCAGGAGGAGAAAATCTCCGTACCTGTTCTTGCCTGACTGCACCCGGTCCTGGATCATCTGGGCAATCTGTTCCGCCGCTATTTCATGTCCCCGCTTTTCCTCCTCGCACGTGATCCGATGATGGAGCACCGCCTCCGGACCATGGCCGCGATGGGACACCATCTCGGAATATTCCGCCTGATAACGTGATTTGCCCATGGCCAGCGGCCCGGACGGACCGAACACCTTTGTCACGGAATCGCAGATTTCCGTGGTGCTTCTGAAATTCTTATGCAGGTCGATGATTTCACCGCCTGTTTTTTCCATCACTTCTTCGGCTTCCTGCCACAGGCTGATATCCGCACCGCGGAAACGATAGATGCCCTGCTTTGAGTCCCCCACCAGGAACAGGCTGCCCGGACGGGGCTGGCACAGATGCCAGTCCGGGTCATACCGGTCGGCAGTCACGGCGAAAAGAATATCCGTCTGAATCGGGTCGGTATCCTGGTATTCGTCGACAAAGAACGTCCGGTACTGCTCATGCAGCTTCGCCCTGACCTGAGGGTTGTCCCGGACCAGTTTTGCCGTAAGAAGCAGCATGTCGTTCAGGGAAACAATGTGATTCTTTCGGCAGTATGCCGCATAGTCTTTGCAGAGCTGCCAGATTTCCGCCGTCACGATCCCGTGGAGAACGACATCGATCCGGGCTGCCAGCTCCGCCAGCACATCCTCCTCGGGCAGAAGTTCGGCCACTTCGGCGGCCAGCCGGTATCCCTCCGGAAGCATTTCCAGATGGCTCAGCATGAAATCGCGCCGGTCCGCGGGCTTGACACTTTTTGCCCTTTCAAACAGTGCTTCAAAGGCCAGGACCGCTTCCTCCGAATCGTCCGCGGAAAGGAAAGCCATAAGATCCTTCCGGCCGCTCTCCGGACCTTTGCGGCTGTTCTTCCCCATCCAGTTCCGGGCATCTGCTCCCTTGGAAGCCATCCTTCTCGCCGCGGTAAGGAGGACGGCGTCGGAAGCCGTGCTTCCGCTCCGGAGTGCATTCTCAAGGGTGTAATGGAACAGCGAAGGACTGGCGCTGCCAATCGTATTCGAAAGCACCCACACCAGGTTTCTGCAGGCCTCCATGGTTGCCTCAACCAGCGCCTTCCCTTCTTCGGTCGCCGGATCCATGAACTGGGGCCTGACATGCATGTTTCCGCTGAGCTGATGGAACGCCCCCAGCGCAACCTCCTGGGAGATGCCTGCATTCAGGCTTTCCGGACATTTTCCGGACTGCCAGGCCTCATTGAAGAAGCGTTCGCTTCGGCTGTCCGGACCGCCTTCCTCGGAATCGTACTGCGGTGCAAATCCGACCCCGGACTCCAGGGGATAATCATTCAGGACCCGCTGACAGAAGCTGTGAATCGTGCTGATCTGCATTTCCGGAAGCGCATCCAGCAGTCCCTGAAGCATGCTCTTCCGCTCCGGATCCTGCTCCGTTTCAAGCGCATCACGGATCCACTTGTTCATACGGGTTTTCATTTCCGTGGCGGCTTTGCGCGTAAACGTGATGAGTACAATCTCACTCGGAGAAATCCCCAGTTCCCGGTCGCACAGCATATTGAAGGCACGTTCAACAGTCAGATAGGTCTTCCCTGCACCTGCACCGGCCGACACAAGAAAATTCCGGTCGAAATCATACCGGCTGAGACGCTCACGGTGCACCCGGTCCTGTTCCAGTAAATCCGTATTCTGCATGGCTGCTTCTCCTTACTTGAAGACTTCCTGACAGAGAGGTTTGAATTGACAGTAATCGGGACAGCTTTCATACCGCTGCTCCTGTTTTTCCTCATCCAGATCGAATCGTGGAATGAATGCTTTGACCGGATCCGAGATCCTGTCCAGAAGATCCACCATCTTCTGATACATTTCGGCCCGCGTTTCGCTCCCCATCTCCATGGTCACCTGTTCTATGCCGCCCGGGCCGTCCAGAAGGTAATAGCTGGCCCTGCTGACCGGCTGATCCGGGTGGAGTTTCTCCCAGGCCAGGGTGTAAAGGTAATACTGAAGCTTGTTTTTGATGTCACGCCGGAAACTGTAGGGCCGTCCGGTCTTGTAATCGATGATCTCGAATTCGTCTCCCACCCGGTCCACCCGGTCAATCCGCCCGGAAAGCCGGATCGCATGGTCTCCAAAGGTCAGAAGAACGGGACGGTCCATGCCGAAGGAGACTTCGGTGCCGATCGTCTTCCGTCCGGGATCCCCGGCATGCATTTCGGCAGCCTCATGAAGAATGCCCCGCACTGTATCGATTTCGGGTGTCAGGTCCGTCAGGTTGGAAGGAACCGGAATGGCCTGCCGGAACAGCCGGATCTGTTCCTCCAGAAGCCTGTCCAGCAGGGCTGTATCCGGGGCATCCAGACGCGGTGCTGTGGTCGAAAAATAGCGGTCGAGCACATTGTGGACAAGATTTCCGCGGTCGGCGGCACCCAGCCATACCTGTCCGAACTGCTCCAGTGCCTCCGGTTTTTCCGGCTCGATGCCCATCTGAACCGACAGCGCATACTTTCTGGGACAGAAGCACGCTGTTTCCAGACACGTCGCCGTAAAGCATCTGTTCTCAAACGCCTGCTTCCAGAGGTCCTCACGTCCCGGATCCATGACGCCCTCTCTTCCGTCCGGTGTGAATCCGTTTTTCAGGTAAACGTCCAGCTGCGTGAGGGGATTCCTTTCGAGAATATTGATCTGCGGCGTATGATCGGTCTTCTCACGGGTCTGCGGATCTTCCGTGATGTATTTGCGGGCTGCATCCTCAAAGAGGCTGGAGGCAATCAGATCCTCCCCGCCTGCATAGTCCATTCTTGCCCGGCAGAGCACCACATGGGCATCCGGTCGGTTCACCAGGAATTCCCGGACAGCATACCGTCTGCCTGCCGCCCGGTCCTCCACCAGCTGAAGCTTCTCCGACATGGCCGCTTTCTTTTCATCATGCAGGAGCGGAAACTCACTTCCCAGCTTGTTGAAGACATCCCAGGTCATGCCCACCATCACGAAGTGCGGCCGGTCGAGGTACAGGGCATT
>ONVN01000296.1 GCA_900321295.1 uncultured Eubacteriales bacterium | reverse complement strand
CCGACATGGAAAGGGCCGGCTGCGCTGGCAGCCGGCACGATCTTTTTTCCAGGGAAGTTCAGGGTCTGCGCAGGATCTTCCGTTCAATGCTGGGCATTCTCCCGGATCTTCCGCATCTGCCGGGCAAGAACCGGCCCCATGATCCGTGCCGCAGCCGGAATCAGGGCATGGTCATAGTTTTCCAGCACGCGGGTCTGTTCGTCCAGCAGCAGGGTGGCTTCCCTTCCTTCCGTGCTGGCCGGCCACGCGGGAATACAGCTGTTGTTGGGATCTCCTGTGCGTGCAAAGGCCATGACGCTTTCAAAGGCCTGGTCCTGAATCTTTTCAGACAGTTTCGGGTCTTTCTGGGGCCCATGGGGATACTCTACAAGGTCAATGTTGCGGAAGACATAGGGAACATCGCAGCAATGCCATGGCGTGGATCCACCGCCGATGGGCTGATCCATGTTGAACATATAGGACCAGGTGCAGCGGTTCAGGCGGCTTCGCCTAGCGATATAATCCATCTCAGGGTTTCTGAAAATGAAATCCAGGCGGAGGAGGTCCACAACGGACCGTTCAGGGTACGCCTTTTTAAAGAGCGCAATCAGCTCCTCCGCTTCCCTGCTGCCCACCATCTCCGCGACCGCGGCACATTGCGCTTCTTCGGTCATCTGGTCCCGGTCAAAAGGCGATGCGGAGAAGGAGGTGAACTCTCCGAATACGCTGCCGATCAGCAGAGGAATGTTCGCGGTTTCCCTGCGGAAACCATGGATGCAGGGTTCGCCGAGATAGTACTGGTTCGGGTGCGGTCTTCCCCCGACATACTTTCCTGCTTTCTCAAGGGCCGGCCGGACCTTTTTGTAGGCTTTGGCAAACAGGCTGTAGTCCACCTTCTCCAGTTCCTTCACCGTGGAGATCCCCAGCTCTTTCATGACCGCCTCGGCCAGCTCCCGCCCGCTGCCCTCTGCATCCGCAAGGACCGGGCCGATGACACCGCTCATGATGATGCCTTTATGGAACAGCCCATCCGCGCCGGGAGACTGGAGCAGCGTGGTAATCTTGCCGCCGCCCCCGGACTGGCCGAAAACAGTCACATTGTCCGGGTCACCGCCAAAAGCTTCGATGTTCTCCCTGACCCACTGCAGCGCCGCGATAATGTCATCCCCGCCGGCATTTCCGGAATTGGCATACTCTTCGCCAAAATCGGACAGGTCAAAATAGCCCAGAATATTCAGACGGTGGTTGATGCTCACCACCACCGCATTTCCATAGCGGCTCATGTTCGCACCGTCATAGGCAATGTGCTCAATGGAGGAACCTGCCTCATAACCGCCGCCGTGCAGCCAGACAAGCACCGGGCGTTTTTCCCCTGTGCATCCGGGCGTCCAGACATTCAGGTTCATGCAGTCTTCATCCATCGGCCAGAACCGGTGCGGCACATACAGTTCGCCCTTGGGCCGGTCATTGTTCAGCAGCGGACAGACATACCCATAGCTGGTGGCCTGAAAGACATCCTTCCAGGCTTCCACCGGCTGCGGGGCATGAAACCGTTTGGCCGTGGCATAAGGGATCCCTTTGAAAATCAGAAGATCATCCTGTGCATAGCCCTGAACAAGCCCCTTTGTAGTCCGGACAACGGCCGTATGTTCATCAAAACGAAATGTGTGCGTCATGCGATCGCTTCTCCCTCTGGTGTTCTTTTTTGTCATCATAGCAGATAGGCGGAAAAGGGGCAATATCCTGACACCTGTTCTTGCTGCGAAACCAGAAAAATGGGCTGATTCCCTGGATTTTACAGCCTTCAGACCACCCGTACACCTCCGGATGCATTGCAGCGAAAACAGGCTTCACGGAATTTTCACCTTGACAGCTTGGATGACTTGTGCTATCATGGCCGCTGTCAGGTAAATGACTTGTGGTCTGTTGGCTCAGTTGGTAGGACACCTTGGTAGGAACTTCAAACCGATGCGTGGTGGCATGGCTCAGTCGGTAGAGCACATCGTTCACATCGATGGGGTCGT
>ONVN01000484.1 GCA_900321295.1 uncultured Eubacteriales bacterium | reverse complement strand
TTGCCTTTGAAGAACTGGCAGCCAAGGTTGTGGAAACCCAGTCCACGGATATTGATGTACTGTCCGGTGCTACGGTTTCTTCCAATGCCTTCTTCAATGCCCTGAACAACTGTATCGAGCAGGCCGGCGGAGACCCTGCTGCGTTTAAGGCACGCAAGCTCGAGGCCCACGTTCCCGAAACCCTGACCTACGAAACGGACTTTGTCATTGTCGGTGCCGGCATGACCGGTCTGTGCGCAGGCATTGAAGCGGTCAATCTGGGTGCCAAGGTGATTATCTGCGAAGCACAGGATGTATTCAGCAACTCCACCAGCCGTTCTGTCGGTGAGGTCATGGGTGCCAACACCGCCGCGCAGAAAGAAGCCGGTATCGAAGATACGGTGGAAGCTTTCTACAATGATATCTATGAACTCTACAAGGATGAACCTGCCCTGGATCCGGACGTTCTGAAGAACATGGTCTACAAATCGACTGAACTCAATGACTTCCTGCTGGCCAACGGCTGGGAAGTGGGTTCTCTTGTCAATGTCTCCAACAAGGGTGTACGTGCCACCAAGCGCGGCCATATCTCCAAGGGGGCAGGTTCCGGTCTGACCAATGCCCTGGTCAACGCGGCCCGTGCACAGGGTGTGGAGATCATGCTGGGCACCACCGTGGATCAGCTTCTCCAGGATGAAAATGGTGTCTATTGCGGAGTTCATGCCACAACCAAGGCCGGGGATGACATCACGGTCAAGGGCAAGGCTGTTCTGGTCTGCACAGGTTCCTATTCTGCCAATCCTGAGATGCTGGCCGAGCTCAATCCGAAAATGGACAATATCGAAGTGCTCGTAGGCTCGGGCGACGGTTCCGGCTATAAGATGCTCGAGGCAGCCGGTGCCGATATGATCGCGATTGATTACATCGCCATGATGTATTACTTCTATGGCGCCAACTGGACAGAATTCCCAGAACTGATTCCTGAATCTCCCACGATCCCGAACTGTGAAGTTCTGTCGGTCGATGGCGGCGGAAACAGAATCGTTTCCGAAGATGATTTCACCTTCGAATATACCAAGATCAACTACAACGAAGGGTATAATGAGGGATACTGCATTTACGGTCAGGCGACAGCCGACAAATATCCGATTATGACCCGTCTTGGACTTACGACACAGACGCATAACGGTGATGCTTTCGGCTATAAGGAAGATACCATTGAAGCCCTTGCAGCCGATGTCGGCTTTGATCCTGAAGTCCTGAAGGCAACGGTTGACCGTTATAACGAGCTCTGCGCCAAGGGTGTGGATGAAGACTTCGGCAAAGAGCCGCAGTACCTTGTGCCGATTGAAGCACCTTACTACCTGCTCCGTATGCCGATGATCTGCACGGACGGCTACAATGGTGCCCGTATCAACACATCGGCCCAGGTTCTCGACAAGAGCGGCAATCCGATCCCCGGCCTGTATGCTGCCGGTGCCGTTGCCTGCGCTCAGGTCACCAACATCAACTATTTCGGCTGCGGTACCATGCTGCTCAACTGCGGCGTCTATGGTCGTGAAGCTGCACAGCATGCTGTTGCCAATCTGATCAAGTAAATCGGATGCGCGCCTTCAGCAGATGGTCAGAAGGCCATCTGCTGAAGGCCTTTTCTGTCACATGGAGGAAGTCCAATGAAAAACCGGAAGGACTATGTGTATTCCTCAACCGAGCTTTCCCGCTATTACGGACTGACGGTCAAGGGAATGGAATTCTATGAACGCAAGAACCTGATTCATCCGGAGCGTATCGGCAAAGGGAAAATGCGGCGCATTGACCTGAAGAACTGCTATCGGCTGGCGACGGTCAGGATGTTGCAGAACTGCGGTTTCAGCCTGAATGACTCTGCGGAAATGCTGGAGAGAAATACACCGGAATACCTTGCAGAGCGGATGGCAGGACGTGCTGAAAAACTGGCGGCGGACCTTGAGGTTCAAAAGGGAATTCTGGAACATATCCGGGAAAAAGAGCGTTTGATCCGTCTGGTGGGGGATGGAGGCTGCAGGCCGGTTCTTGTGCAGACGGAACCGGCGGTCCGACTGTTCGTAAGGCTGTTTAACGACGAACATGAAAGCACGGATGAAGAAACGCAGGAATTTGCTTTCTGGAACACGCTGATGCCGATTACCGAGGCATCCCTGTGTTTTCCCCTCAGGGATCTTCTATCCGAAAAGCCAGATCTGGAGACAGAAATCGGCATGATCATGACAGAAAAAGAAATGGAACGTTTGGGTGTGAAGCGAAGCGGGAGAGTGCAGCCGATAGAGGGTGGACTTGCAGTGTACGGTATCTGCGCTTTTGAGGAGACGGTCCTTGACCGAAAGGAACCATTGAAGGAATGCCTGGACTTTATCCGCGAGAACGGCCTGCAATGCTGCGCAGACGGGTACTCACGCCTGATTCATGTCATGAAGAATGATCGGGGAGAGAGCATCCGGTATGATGAAGTCTGGTTTCCTGTCCGGCCGATTCCTTAACGTAGGATCCGGAAGGGACCGGAAAGAGAAGGATTATCCGAACAGGTGCTGGAGTGCAGGCTTTTGCAGATTGAACAAGGAGGGTTCCTCTTCCTGTTTCGACAGATAAGGAAGCAGCAAGAAACGATCCTCGTGGAACGAACGCCTGTTCCAAGGGTGGAAGCAAAAGCATGACAAAGAAGACCGGGAATACCCGATCTTCTTTCTTTGAGGATTTATTGTGTTTTCATTCACGCATATTGACCTCTTTTGTCGGATGTCTTGCAGCGTCCGACTTTTGGTTTTTTCCATATCCTGCAAGATGCAACCGGTCTGGATGGCGAAGAAACAGAAAGCCTGCGGAAAGAACGCAAAGAAGGAAGATTTCACGTGGTTAATGGCTGTTCAGCGCATCGATGGCAGCCTGGTATCCCTGTGCCGCGGCCTGTTTCCAGTACATCACAGCGGTTTCGACAGATTTCTCCACACCTTGCCCCATGTTGTACATGACGCCGAGATTGTATTGGGCTTCAGGGTCACCCTTGGCGGCAGCCTGCTCGAACAGGCTGAGGGCTTCATCGTACTGGCCTGACCTCCAATAGATGAAACCGAGTCCGCTCTGTGCATCCGTGTATCCTTGAGCTGCTGCCATCTGCCAGTACTTGGCAGCCAAATCATAGGATTGTGCAATACCTCTTCCGTAATAATACATCACGCCGAGATTATACTGACCGACAGCATATCCCAGATCCGCGGAAACCTGGTAGTATTCAATGGCTTTTTTCAGATTCTGCGTGACGCCTCTACCTTTCTCATACGTTAAGCCCAGAGCGTTCAATGCAGAAGAACTGCCTTTGTCTGCACCATCCTGGAAATATTTGAGCGCTTCGTTATAGGACTGTGTAACACCTTGACCATACTGATACATATACCCAATCATAGTCAGCGCCTCGGAATTCCCATACTCCGCGGCCTGCCTGAAATACTTGATCGCGGTGTCATAGGATTGGGGAACGCCGCGTTCATGGTAATATAGCAGGCCGAGGTTGTACATAGCAGTGCTCTCTCCAAGTTCTGCAGCCTGGCGATAGTAAATGGCAGCATTTTCAAAGGATTGCGGTACACCATATCCGTATTCGTACATACATCCAACCATGTAAATCGCCTCAGGATATTTTTCATCTGCCGCTAGCTGATAATATTCGAAAGCCTTTTCATAGGAACGGGGTATATCATTCCCCCAAAAATAGAGGTTCCCGACATTGTACTGGGCCTTCGCATTTCCCATCGAGGCGGCCAGTTCCAGAAGAGGAAGGGCATCCGCGTATTTCTTTTCATCAATCAGCGCTTTTCCTTCAGCTACAAGATCTTCCGGATTTGATGCAGGCGTCGAGATGGGTTCAGCAGTCATGTTCTGTGCAGGTTCCTGGGCCGGTTTCCGTTCGGGTTGCGGAGTCGTGTTCAGTTCAGGTTCCGGAG
>ONVN01000240.1 GCA_900321295.1 uncultured Eubacteriales bacterium | reverse complement strand
TCCCATCCATCCGCAAATAGGATTTCCCAGGCAGCAAGCCGAAGAATCGTCAAATCTACGGCTCCCATCATGTCCAATTTCCAGTTATGGCTATGCTTTTCAAGTGCCTGGTCGATCTCTTCAAGATGCTCCATGACACCCTGAAATGCTGCCTGGATATAGGCACGGTCTTTAATCGAAGGATCCTCATTTGAAACAGACTTTGTGCCTTCATCCCGAAGTTCGTTATATACCATAAGAAGGGTTTCTTCACCGCCCTGTCCGCCTGACAGCCGTTCAAAAATCATCTGCATGGCGGCATTGCGGGCAATTGCTCTTGACATGCTTTCGCTCCGTCTCTTTTATTTCTTGTCCGAATCCTCATCTTCAAGTGTGACTTCAGAGATTGTTACTTCCGGTTCGGAATTGTTGCTCTTCAGCTTGGCTTTCTTCGCAGCGCTGACAGAAACAGTGTGTTCTTTTTCAAAGCTGACGCCAGTGACATGTACATCCACGCGAACAACATGCATGCCCGTCATGCCTTCGATTGTTTTACGAACATTTTCCTGAACTTCTGCAGCAACTTTCTGAATCGGGCGATCATATTCTACGACCAAATACAATTCAACAGAAACCTCTTCAGGGCTCTGTTCAATTCGGATGCCCTTCGTCGTGTTGCCTTTCCTGAGAATACTTCCGTTCGCATTGCTCAGTCCAGCAACTCCTTCAACTTCATCGACAGCAGTTTGTGTGATAATATTCAGAACTTCCGGAGCATAGGTGATGGAGCTCCCCTGTTCCTGTTCTTCCTGAATTTTTACAGGTAAATTGTCTTTTTTACTCGCCATATCTGGCACCTCCTGTATAACGCCGGTCTACCCCCGGCTCCTCAGCTCATACGAGGACAGTTTGAGTATAGCAGAAACATCCGTTGATTTCAACAATTGAATCATGGTTGTTCAGCAATCCAACAGAAAAAAGAGGACCGTCTTCGGTCCTCTTTCCATGTACGAAAAGAATATCTACTTTGTATTACTGCTGTTCTGCCTTCTTCTCAGAAACAATCGCGATATGAAGTTCATCAAGCTGTTTCTGTTCGACCGTAGAAGGTGCACCCATCATCAGATCCTGTGCGTTCTTGTTCATCGGGAACGGAATCACTTCACGAATTGTTTCGCTGCCCGCAAGAAGCATAACCATGCGGTCCACACCTGGAGCAATACCAGCATGCGGCGGGGCACCATAACAAAATGCATTATACATGGCCGGGAACTTTGCTTTCACATCTTCTTCGCCAAGATGAACCATTTTGAAGGCTTCAATCATAATCTCAGGATCATGATTACGGACAGCACCTGATGAAAGCTCAATGCCGTTGCACACCACATCATATTGGAAAGCAGTAATCGAGAGCGGATCAACTTCCCCATTCTGGGCTTTTTTAAGAATTTCAAGGCCTCCATTGGGCATTGAGAACGGATTGTGACAGAATTCGAGTTCTCCGGATTCCTCTCCGATTTCGTACATCGGGAAATCAACAATCCAGCAGAATGCATACTGTTCTTTATCCATATGCTCTGGACACAGAAGCCCAAGCTGTTTGATCAACGCACCCATGGTTTTCTGTGCCGCACTTTTCTTGCCGCTGGTCAGGCCAACAAAGGTATTGGGTTTTAGGCCAAGAGCTGAAACAACTTCTTCTTTTTTCTCCTGAAGAAATTTTGCAATTCCGCCTACCAGTTCACCTTTTTCGTCCATTCGGAACCAATAGGGTTTGCTCCCGGCAATGACTTCGACATCTGCACAGAGTTTATCGATCTGCTTCCGTGTGCAGGTCATATTACTAACAGGAACCGCTTTGACACAGTTTCCCTCAAACGGACCAAAGCCAATATCACTAAGGAGAGCAGTAACATCCTGCGCTTTCAGGTCAATTCGCAGGTCCGGCTTATCCGTACCATAGGTTTCCATCGCTTCCGTATAGGGGATGCGCATAAATGGTGCAGATGAAGCACGATTATAAGTGCCGTACTTGGCGAAAACAGGGGGAAGAACATCTTCAATCACAGAGAAGACATCCTCCTGGGATGCAAATGCCATCTCCATATCCAGCTGATAGAATTCACCGGGACTGCGGTCACCTCTTGCATCCTCATCGCGGAAACACGGTGCGATCTGGAAATAGCGATCAAATCCGGATGTCATAAGAAGCTGCTTGAACTGCTGGGGTGCCTGAGGAAGAGCATAGAATTCACCCGGATGCTTTCTTGCCGGAACCAGATAATCCCGTGCCCCTTCGGGAGAGGAAGCAGTCAGGATCGGAGTCGTTATTTCGAGGAAACCATGCTCCATCATAGCCTTTCTGAGTTCTGCAACCACATTGCACCGCATGACAATATTCTTTTTTACCTCTGGATTGCGGAGATCCAGATAACGGTATTTCAGCCGGATCGCTTCATCTGCATCAGTAGAACGGTTAATCTGAAAAGGCAGTTCGTTATAACGGCAGCGTCCGAGGACCTCAATGGACTCCGGAACAACCTCAATATCGCCGGTCGGAAGATTCGGATTCTTGCTCGTGCGTTCACGAACCGTTCCCCACACACAAATCGTCGATTCCTTGTTAATGGATCGAACGGTCTGCATCATTTCCTCTGTCTCAATGACGAGCTGGGTTGTGCCATAAAAATCGCGCAGGATAACAAAGGCAAGCGATCCCCCAACTTCTCGGACATTTTCCATCCAGCCAGAGAGCTGAACTCGTTTTCCGACATCACTCAAACGCAGTTCAGAACAGGTATGCGTACGGTTTTGCATGGAATTACATCCTTTCAATTATCTTGATTCTGAAAACATATGTTTCAGGAATTCAGCATAGAGTAAATGGTATCGGAAGCACTCTGCAAGGTGACCGTCGTTTCCTGACGCGTCTCCATATTGCGAAGTTTCACCATCCCGTTTTCTGCTTCTTCATCACCAATGGTCGCAGTTATAGGACTTCCTGTTTTGTTCGCATACTTGAACTGGGCTTTGAGACTCCGGCTGCAATGATCCATATCAGCCTTCAGACCGGACATACGAAGATTCTGTACAAGACGGAAGGCATCCAGTC
>ONVN01000018.1 GCA_900321295.1 uncultured Eubacteriales bacterium | reverse complement strand
ATTTCTTCAAGAATGGCTCAAGTAAATATTAGCATTTACAAATCGTGACATTCGGATACAAAGCCTCACCGACGATTGTAACATGAGCTGACTACAAAGTATGTCTTTCCCTAACCGTAATTATTTCTTAGATGATCGTTTCCGTTGGCTGTGTTCCTTCGTACATACTTTTTGATATATATAATAAAAACACATGTTCTTATTTTTAAACCAACTTTATCGCTGTGTCCGTAATTTGAACTATGATCGAATCGGAAATCAAATCTTACAGAGATATGCTGCCTTTTTCTTTGATTCAATAGAAATGAAATACAAAATTCCAGTTCAGGAATGCGCAAATCTTAATATCATCTCCTTTATCGTTTACTTTACATCAAAAAAATAGATATTGTATCGTTTCGGCCGAATATGAAGCTGGATATGACTGAACTTAATCATTTTTCTTGTCCGAATTGCCATTTTCTGACAAACTTAAAACTTGTTTCACGAGCTCCTTGGTAAAAGCTTTTTCAAAGCAACTTTGAATCAATCATATTGCGCCAACGACTGTGTTTTAGAAAACTTTCGACGGCTATTTTTCCATACTTCGCGGTTTCATTGTAAACAAGCAGAAAAATGACTGTTGTATGTCGTGGGTACAGCTCGTATTGAAAATGGATCATGTCTCTAAATCCTGAATAGTCTACAACTATACTACGATGTTGTTATTTGTGTCGCCATTTTTTTCTTTCATTCTGTTATTTCAAGATCTATGATATTCCATATGTCCTTGCAATTGCTATTTTCAGGTTAATCATATGTATTCAAACCTCAACAAGATCTGATTTGTCCAGTAAACACAATCTGTCACATGAATGTATTTTCCGAATCGTGAATATTTTCATTGTCTTTGTTGTTTTCCTTACTTATGCAATAGTTGGATGGATGTTTGTTTTTTTCTATTTTTATTTCGCTTGTCATCATTATTCCATTTCGAAATCAATTCAAGACTGTTTCACTGTTTTTCTTACAACTTTTTTACTTGCAATACGTTGGATATTTCATATTATGGTTTTTTATTTATTTCTATTTTTTTGTCTTGGTGATTTCTTTCTATTTTGATGTTCCACGTGAAACATTTTGCTCATGTTTTTCCTGACCATCCAGATTCTATGAATTTTGCTTTAAAACATGTTTCACGTGAAACAATTCATTCTACGATGATTACTTGAAAACATTTTTACTGCTTCCTGCGATATTCCAATGGATAATGTTTCTTCATGTTCGATATATTTATCTAAAAATGAAGACTCATTGTTTTAAATACGGCATTTCTTGCTGAATCAGATACTGTATGTTCTATTGAATATCATGTGAATAAATCTTGGCTGCCATCATCATGGATATCATACTGTAATACTTCTTTCAATTTTTTATACTGAATCATTGTTGATATGGTGCATACGCATAGACCTGCATATTGTTATGCATTCATGTTCTGGAAACCTTTTTTAAAGTATGCTTTAAATTCACTAGATTTAACATCTTGTTGTGTTTAAAATTTTTATGTTTTTCGTTTGAATCAACATCATAAATACACTGTTCTAAGACTTATACGAAGTCTTTGAATTATTTCTATTTTCTTTTTTATATTCGTTGCAAATCTATTTTCTATCACAATCAACTATGTATGAAAAAATGATCTCTCACAGTGCATACTTTTTTATGCATAATTGAATTTGGTGTGAGTTTTTCAATGCAACTAGGCTTTTGAAAGATCATAGATGTTTTGAAAAAACTGCTGCACGATTCCTCATTCATGGTTTGGAAAAGCTGAATACACGTTTTCATCATTCTTAAAATGATATTTCAAGCGAGTGGTCATGATAATAAAAAGGAAAGTAAACAAGAAGTACATATCAATTCAAGCGACTTTCTGTATATCAAAAAGTGAATTTGTGAATCGTCACTCCTTCCGGCATGACAAAAACATAATTTTTCTTTATCGTATCACGACCTCTCTCTGTATGAGTTTACTTCAATGTATAATGAAATGATCGCATTGTTTCCTCGTTTCAAGATGAGATATGCTTCCAAATGATTACACAAATGACGGTTCATATGACTTTGCATACTGCAATTCACAGAATACAGCTGCTGAGATACTCGTATGCTCCACATTTGCAGTACAGGCTGCGCCGGTATCAGATTCAATTTCATGAATAGACAACGCTTCAGATACTTGCTATTCACAGCA
Organism: uncultured Eubacteriales bacterium; assembly: GCA_900321295.1. GTDB lineage: Bacteria > Bacillota > Clostridia > Christensenellales > Aristaeellaceae > UBA2943. The sequence goes on along the minus strand of ONVN01000018.1, from coordinate 14,015 downwards.
CAACTCAGCTGGATAGCAATATACAGGAACCTGGCATGGTTCATCTTGTCCGGATCCAGATATGCAATAGGTCATGGATAATACACATGTGGATGTCGATTGATTCTTCCGATTCAATCCCCACAAGATTCTTATCCAACGATTTCAATCGGTAAATGAAACACATCGTGAAAACACAACCTCTATTTCTGGGAATACCGTAACTACATTTTCTTGACGACTGATCATGAAAATTGAATCATTAAAAAAGTCCATATGAAATTCAGGACCATCATAAATGTGACTGCACAGGCATGATTCAGTTGTCCAATCATGAAGAAAGTGAAAAGAAACAGGTTGCAATTATTGTAATCATACCAGGCAACCATCATCTGTATGAGAACACTTTCTGAATGCACCATGTATTTACGATCACATTCTGATAAAGCATTCACGAGTAGAATCGTTCACACTGCATTACGTTTCACATCCGAATTCATGTGATACAAAAAGCTGGGGCACAATCACGATCATAGGAGACGGAGAGGCTTTCAACGCAGACCGGTTTTTCGTACAAACGATCAAAGCATGTCATCTGTTCAACTGCTTTTTTTCTGGATGCCGATATCCTTTTTTACGAAACAGATCATATTGTCATCATCATCAGGATTGGCAGAGAAGGACAAGGTTTTTATCCACAAAAAGCAATGGATATTTTTGATATACTTTAAATTAGTTATTATATTATATGTAATTTTATACATAAGTTCCTTATTTCTTCGAGCTTTTTTGTTCTTTTAATTCGTATTTTGATTTTTTTTCATTTTCTATAAGAACTTATGCTCAGAAAACATAAAAAAACAGTCAAAATGGAATTTTGACTGTTAATTAAAGTCTGGATCAGTAATATCAACGTTTTTCTCTTCTGATTTTGTTACAGATTTATATTTTTCTTCAACATGACCAATATTTTCGTTGTTTAAACTTACATAAAATGACTGAGGTCGTTCATTTAATTGAAGATCACTTTCATCAGTGCATGTGATGAAGGTCTGAACTCTGCTGATTTTTGTCACCAGTCTCTTTCTTCTTCCCATATCGAGTTCACTCATGACATCATCTAAAAGAAGAACAGGATCTTCACCGGTCATTTCGTGAAACAAATCAATCTGAGCAAGTTTCATACTGAGAGCAGCAGTTCGGATCTGTCCCTGAGATGCAAACAGCTTCATCTCTTTCTCATTGAGCAGCGTTTGAATATCTTCACGGTGCAGTCCAAATGTTGTAGTTCCACGGAAGATATCATCCTCTCTGTTTTTCTGAAGATTCAGGAAAACCTGGTGACCTATATCATCATCATTTTTGACACAGCATACATACTGAAGCCGGAACTGTTCTTTTTCCCTTCCGCTGATCTCGTTATAGGTTTCTCCAGCAATCGTATTGATTTTTTTAATCAATTTTCTTCTGAGAGGAATAATGACTTCCGCACTTTTGGCCAGCTGCTCTTCAAACGATTCAATCAGATCACGCGGTATAGAACCTGTCTTTTTACTTTCCCGAAGGATAGCATTTCGCTGATCCAGGTTTTTCTGATATTTCTGCAGTTCAACAAAATAAACCGGATTGATCTGAGAAATCATCATATCGATATACTTTCTTCGTATACCCGGACCTTCCTTGATCATCATGAGATCTTCCGGAGAAAAGATGACACACTGAAGATGTCCCATGAGAGCAGAGATTCTGTCTGCTTTCTTATGACCAATATAGATTGTTTTCTTTCTGGCCTCATTCGGTGTCAGTTTGACAGCAATATCTTCCTTCACCGAATTTTTGAGAAGGATGATTCCGCAGGCTGCTCCCTGCTTGTCTTTCCTTACAACTTCCTTATCCTGGCTGGTACGGTGACTTTTTCCGAGTGCACAGTAATGGATTGATTCGATGATATTTGTTTTCCCGGAACCATTCTGTCCATACAGAATATTAATCCCGCTGGACGGATGAATGATCAGTTCATCATAATTCCGAAAATCTTTTAATCTGAGCGTTTCAATCCACATACTTTTTCTCCATTAAGAAGGCATCAGAACTGCCAATGCGTGCCCTGATGCCTTCTTTTCGTGATCAATTATGAAAATACCCGGACCGGAAGAATTAAGTAGAAATAGTCATCTCCACCATTTTTCGTGATAACACAGGGACTGACATTGGTATTGAACTGCATGCAGATATCTTCATCGCCAATGTTTCGAATCACATCTGCAATGTATTTTGAATTAAAAGCAATTTCAAGCGGATCACCCTGAAGATCAATATCAATGACCTCCAGAACATCACCCTGTTCAGCATGGGATGTAATGTTCGCCTGGTTCTCCATCAGCTGCATTTTGATGATGTTGCTTTTTCCTTCTCTTGCAAGAAGACCTGCACGATCGATTGCTTCTGCAAGGACTGATTTCTTCACCAGGGCACGTGTCTTGAATTCAGTAGGAACAATCTTGCGGAAATCAATGTATTCACCACTGAGCAGTGTAGAAGAAACCACGCTGTTCCCGAAAACCGCCTTGATATGTGTATTGTTGAAAATCAGATCGCAGGTTGCTTCCTCATCGGAAATGATTTTGGAAAGCTCGTTCATGACACGTCCTGGAATTACAATTCTGCGCATTCCGTCAGCAATGCTCTCACTGTAATCTCTCTTGTCTTTCTGAAGAGCAAGACGGAATCCATCCAAAGCCACAAGACGCATCTCAGAGCTGGTGATTTCCATGAGACAGCCTGTCAGAAGAATACGGGATTCGTCTGTTGAAATGGAAAAGACGACTCTGTTGATCATATCCTTCAACTTGTTCTGGGGGACACTGATCATGGTACCGTCAGAGATATCATTCATTTCAGGAAATTCCATCGGATTCATCCCGGTCAGACGGCTGTTGCTTGTCAGGCATTTGATCTGCGTACTGTAAACTGCATCCGATTTGATGGAGACTTCAGAAGCAGGAAGTTTCCGAACAAGTTCAGCAAGGAGTCTTCCTGGAAGAACGATTCTTCCAGGTTCATTGACGGTTGCCATAATTGTGGATTGTATGACTAGACTTCCATCTGTACAGGTCAGTGTAATTTCATCTTCGGAGGCATCAATCAGAACGCCTTCCATGATTTTCTTTGCTGATCTGGCTGCTATGGCTCTTGTGACAGTTGTTAGTGCATTCATCAGATCAGATACGTTGGTTATGATATGCATGTGATCTCCCTCTCTGGTTATATTATATATATATTTCGTAGAAGTAGTAGGGCCTGTGCAAACTGTGAATAACCCCGATTTACAGGAATATTTGAACATTTTCAGGGGTTGATAAGATGGGGATAAATATATGTAATAATTGGATAAAATGTGAATAAGTAGAACATAACATATATTCAACTTTGGAAATTCAATTCCTGCAAATCACAGAAGAGGACTCTGTCGTCTCAAAAGCTATAAAAACTTATAAAATTCAACCATTTTTCAGATACTTATCCACAGAGTAGACAGGTTGTTGATAAATCAATGTGAATAATTCAAACATGAAGAAATATAAGGGAAAGAAGGATATTTTATTAAAGAAATCATGAAAATATGTCATAAAAAATGATGTATTATTCACAAGATATCCACAACTGTTAATCCTGATAATCCTGGAGACTGACAGAGACCATACGGGATACGCCCTGCTCTTCCATGGCAACACCGTAAAGGGAATTGCAGCGTTCCATGGTACCTTTTCTGTGGGTGACAACGATAAACTGTGTGCCTTTGCTGAATTCCTTCAGGAAATCTGCATAATATCCAATATTGGCATCGTCAAGTGCAGCTTCAATTTCATCGAGAATACAGAAAGGCGTTGGCTTCAGCTTGAGCATGGCGAACAGGATCGCGATGGCAGTCAAAGCTCTTTCTCCACCGGATAAAAGAGAAAGCAGCTGAAGTTTCTTTCCTGGCGGCTGTGCATTGACTTCAATGCCGCAGTTCAGAGGATCATCCGGATCGGTCAGTTCGATTTCAGCATGACCGCCTCCGAAAAGACGGACAAAGGTTTCTGAAAAATAACCTTTCAGGAGATTGAAATTCTGAACAAAGGTGGTTTCCATTTCATGAATCAGCTGATCAATGAGTTCCCTGAGATCCTGTTCTGCTTTCCTCAGGTCTTCCTGCTGGGCAGTAAGGTCATCAAATCGTGCTTTTGTGGAAGCATATTCTTCCACAGCATGTACATTGACATTGCCGAGTTCACGAATATTGGCAGACAGCTGTTTGACCTGCTGATCAGCTTCCCTTTCAACAAAACCTTCATCTTGACGGAATGCTTCCGCTCCGCCATAGGTGAGATTATAGGTGTCCCAGATTTTATCGGTCATCTGCTTCAGGTCATTTTCAACACGTGAGTGATTGAGCTCAATACGATGCTTTTTATCACTGTCACGGTTTTCAGACTGATGCAGATTTTCGATGTCCTGGTTCAGCTGACGCAGATTTCCCTGATAGGAGCTTCTGGAGTCTTCCAGTTTCCTGACCAGGTCAGACTGCTGTTTCTGTTCTGTCCTGACTTCTGAACACTGGTTTGTATAGTCTTCTTTTTCTCTGGTATCCTGAGCGGTCTGTTCTTCATACTGTTCAAGAAGATGCATTCTCTGCTGTTTTTCAAGAAGAATCCGTTTTTTGTCTTCTTCATAATGTGCAGAATCCCGCAGAAGGGTATCCAGTTCATGGCGGAGATCCGAAAGATGGAGCGTAAGCGCAACAACTTTCTGGGAAAGATCAGAGGCTGTTTTGCGTTTTTCCTGCAGATCATTCTGAAGCTCGGCTGTTTTTTTATCGATGGCTTCCTGATCCATCTCGACCTGACTGCCGGAGTGTTCAATATCAAACAGTTGCTGATCAATCTGCTCGATGGACAGGGTCAGCTGTTCTTCAGCCTCATGGGTTTCCTGGATACGCTGCTGATGCTGCTGAAGATCACTGGCAGCATTATCGAGTCTCTCGTTTTCACGGGCAACAGCAATCTCCTGCTGATGCAGGGAATCTGTAATCTCCGTGATCTCTGCCTTGACCTGATCCTTGTTCTGCTGGAGAGAAGCCAGCTGGGACTGAAAAGATGCATAGGTGGCTTTGCCTTCCTGAATTTTCTTTTCTAGGTCCTTGATTTCCCGTTCGCGTCCAAGCAGATTGGTCATTTTCGACTGAATGGAACCACCTGTCATGGAGCCGCCGGAATGCATCAGATCTCCGGATAAAGTGACAAGACGGAAGGCGTGATGGCCTGCCCGCATGATGGCAATGCCATGGTCGAGATTATCGGAAATCACGGTTCTGCCAAGCAGATTTTCAATGACACCCTTGTATTTCTCGTCATAGGATATCAGTTCAGAGGCAACACCGATGCATCCGGGCATACTCAGAAGCTGACGCTCGGATGCGTTGAGGGTTTTGGAACGGATGGCAGAAATCGGAAGGAAAGTTGCACGGCCAAGACGGTTGGTTTTCAGATAGTCAATCAGGGTTTTGGCTGTTTCTTCCTTATCCGTTACAATATTCTGCACGGCTCCGCCAAGTGACATATCAATGGCTGTTTCAAGGTTCTGGGGAACCTGAATCAGCTGGGCCAGTACACCGTGTACACCCGGCAGTTTTTTGTCTTTGGCATAGCTGATGGCATGGCGGACGGACTGACTGTAGCCGTCCATTTCTCTTGCCATATCTGTCAGCAGACGGTGACGGCTCTGAATTGCCTGCAGCTGAGAAGTGAATTTCTCGGAATCATTGCGGGTGACAAAAAGAGAATTGTTGACTTCCTGCAGCTGCTGCTGTTTTTCATTCTGATCCTTCTGAAGAACTTTCAGAAGTTCTTTTTCATGGTCAAGACGTTCTCCTGCCTGCGTGAGATTCTCTTTCAGCTGCTGTTCTTTTTCCAGAAGGCCTTGGAGAGATTTGTGAATTTCTTCAAGACGTTCCTGGCGCTGATTTCTCAGGGTATTCAGACGGGTCAGGTCATTGCGGACGGAGGACATCCGGTCCATTGCACTGAGGACGGCTTCCTTGTGAGCCTCCAGAATCTGATTGGCTTTCTCTTCTTCTTTCTGGCTGTTTTCAGAAAGAAGCTGCACTTCCTGAAGGTCATGTTCGGCAGCTTTGATTTCCAGTTCTTTTTCCCCGGCCAGCTGCTGACTGTTGCTGTGTGTTTCCTCGATCTGCCGGAGTTTCTCATCGGACAGAAGATTGTCCTGAATGGTTTTCTGCCGGTTTTCTTCTCTTGTGGAAATACGGATATTCAGTGTATTGATTTCATTTTCGAGGTGGTGGAGACGGTCGGAGATTTCCATCAGGGTGTTCTGTTCGTGGGATATCCTTCCGTCGAGCTCTTCAATGGAGGATTGGCAGTCTTCACGCTGCTGCATTTTATCCTGCAGGTTCTGCTGTGTCTGTTCCAGAACTTCGTCAATATTTCGCAGGTCTTCATCAAGTTCTTCCAGGCGCTGGTGAAAACGGTCAGAACGGTGAACAAACAGATTCAGTTCAATATGTTTCAGCTGGTCAAACCATTCCAGATACTGACGTGCGGTCCTTGACTGTTCCTCAAGGGGACCTAGCTGCCGGGACAATTCTTCCAGAATGTCATCGATACGGGAAGCGTTGTCCAGTGTACGTTCCAGCTTTTTATCGGCTTCTTCTTTCCGGGCCTTAAACTTGACAATACCGGCTGCTTCTTCAAAAACCTGGCGTCTGTCTTCACTTTTTCTGGACAGGATTTCATCGATACGGCCCTGACCAATGATGGAATATCCTTCTTTACCGATACCGGTATCGCGGAACAGATCAATGATGTCTTTCAGACGGCAGGAAGACTGATTCAGAAAATATTCGGAGTCTCCGTTGCGGTAAACACGGCGGGTTACCATGATCTCCGCAAAATCCATGGGAAGGGCACGGTCATCGTTATCAAAAACCAAGGAAACTTCGCAGTAGCCGAGTGGTTTTCTTTTTTGTGTTCCGTTGAAAATGATATCGGACATGCTGGCTCCGCGAAGGGTTTTGGCACTTTGTTCGCCCAGCACCCACCTGACGGCATCGCCGATATTGCTCTTACCCGAACCATTGGGTCCGACAATACCTGTGATTCCTTCTCCGAAAATGATCTCGGTGCGGGTGGCAAACGACTTGAAGCCATACAGTTCCAGTTTTTTGAGCCGCATAACCATCCTCCATCTGCAAAAATTCGCACTTTACATTATACTACAGGCAACACACAAGCGCAAAACAAAAAACACATAAAAAGCGGCCTGCAGGTCTTCGGCCGCATGAAAAAACGCTGTCCCTTTGCGGGACAGCGGATATGGATTACTTTGCTTTACCCTGGTTGGCAACAGCTTCCATCTTCTTCTTCAGGGCTTCCTGATCGCCGAGATAGTAGCTGCGGATGACTTTGAAATCATCGTCGAATTCATAGACCAGCGGAACACCGGTAGGAATATTGACACCGATGATTGCCTCGTTGGAAAGGTTGTCAAAATACTTGACCAGAGCACGAAGGGAGTTGCCGTGAGCAGCGATGATAACACGCTTCCCGGCTTTCATATCTTCCTTGATCACTTCATTGAAGTAAGGAACAACACGCTCAATGGTGGTTTCAAGGCTTTCGTTGGGAGGCAGCAGAGAAGCATCAACGTCGCGGTACATGGCCTGTTTGGTTGCACTGCGCTCGTCATCTGCCTCCAGCGCCGGCGGCTTGACGTCGAAGGAACGGCGCCAGATCTTCACCTGGTCTTCGCCATACTTCTCAGCAGTTTCAGCCTTGTTCAGACCCTGAAGAGCGCCATAATGACGTTCGTTGAGTTTCCAGGATTTCACAACAGGCAGCCAGTTGCGGTCCATCTCATCAAGAATATGGTTGAGCGTGTGGATAGCACGTTTGAGATAGGAAGTGTAGCACACATCAAAGTCATAGCCTTCTTCTTTCAGCGTACGGCCTGCCTGCTTGGCTTCCTCATGTCCTTTTTCGCTCAGATCTACATCCGTCCAGCCGGTGAACAGATTCAGTTTGTTCCATTCGCTCTCGCCGTGGCGGACAAGAACCAGTTTCATCATGATTTTTGCCTCCTCATATCTTATAACCTTGGGATACCTGAAAGTCCTGAATAACAATAGCACAAAAGGGCTGTTCCGTCAATTGACACAAATCAGACAATCTGTCAGCCGGTCCAGACGGTCGACTGTTCGGAAATGGTCAGAAGGCCTGCACCGAGATCCAGGTTTTCACCGATGCCGTGAAAACAGGCTTCCGAAAAAGTTTCCAGATCTGTTATCCACAGTTTTCCTGTAAACCATGTGAAAAGTGTATATTTCTGATTGATCACTTTCCAGCAGCTGGTAATGGATTCCATGTTTGCCAGTTCAAAACCGCAGTTTTTCCCCGTGTTTTCAAACCAGGTACGGAGTTGACGCATATCCTGATATTCATTTTTCGGCATACTGACAAAAGGATAAGGGCAGGCATAGAATTCAAAATGCTGTGCATGCCGCAGATCCACCTGGTCCAGAATGTCATCATAATCCAGTATATCCCAGCTTGGAAAGACGCCCTGGTAACCACACTGCTGATGAAAAAAGGTCAGGTCAGGACGAAGACGGCTGAGCATGACAATCCACAGCCGGCCTTCAAGAGAGTCCATCCTCCAGAGCAGGCGTCCGGAAGATGGAGGAAAGGCGGAAAAAACCATTTCTTTTTGCAGCTGGAATGATCTGACGACACTCTGCGTATCTTCAAGGCTCATATCCAGAGCCATTCTTGAAAGAAACATCTGAGTGCCCTCCGGAAAAACAATATTACAGGCCAAGCTGGGATGCACAGGGGTCAAGGTCCAGCGTGGCAAAATAATCCCTGGGTGTTTCGGCACGGCGGATCATCCGGAAGGTGCCGTCGGACTGATAGAGAATTTCAGCGGACCGCAGACGTCCGTTATAGTTGTATCCCATGGAGTAACCATGGGCACCGCTGTCATGAATAAGAACAAGATCGCCTTCGGAAATCTCCGGCAGAGGTCGTTCAATGGCAAACTTGTCATTGTTTTCGCACAGGGAGCCGGTGACATCATAGACATGATCCAGAGGGGCATTCCGCTTTCCGACAACCGTGATGTGATGGTAAGCACCATACATGGCGGGACGCATCAGGTTGGCAGCGCATGCGTCGAGGCCGATGTAATGACGGTAGGTATCCTTGTGATGGGTGGCATGTGTGACCAGCCAGCCTTCGGGGCCGGTCATCCAGCGGCCAAGTTCCGTTTTGATGGCAGGACCGCAGTCTCCGAAAATGTCATGATAGACTTTGCGGACTTCCTCGCCAATCCGGAGTACATCCGGGGCTTCCTGGTCGGGATGATAGGGAATACCGATGCCTCCGGAAAGATTGACAAAGGCAATCTCCAGACCGGTTTTTTCAGCCATTTCGACAGCTGTACGGAAAAGGATGCCGGCCAGTGTCGGATAATACGCGTTGTCAATGGTGTTGGAAGAAAGGAAGGCATGAAGGCCGAAACGCTTTGCGCCGAGGTCACGGAGCTTCTTCAGGCCCTCAAGCAGCTGATCATGGGTGAACCCGTATTTTGCTTCTCCGGGATTGCCCATGACGAAGGTGCCGATCCGGAAATCACCGCCGGGATTGTAACGGCAGCAGACGGTTTCCGGAATGCCGCCGTGTTCCCTGAGAATATCAATATGCGAAATGTCGTCCAGATTGACAAAACCGTTGAGACGGCGCGCATGATCAAACTCTTCGTTCGGCATGGCGTTGGCTGAAAACATAATGTCACGTCCGGAGAAACCGAGCGCCTCTGCAAGCATCAGCTCCGTTTCACTGGAGCAGTCAACACCGCATCCTTCTTCTTTGAGAATCCGGAGAATGGATGGATTGGGCAGTGCTTTGACCGCGTAATATTCCTGATAATCACGGCACCAGGAAAAGGCCTTGTTCAGTGTTCTGGCACGAGTGCGGATGCCTTCTTCATGGTACAGGTGAAAAGGGGTGGGAAACTGGGCAGCAGCCTGCTGAAACACTTCATCGGGCAGCGAAAAATTGGGCATACAGAGTCCTCCGATCAGTCAGGATGGGATTGGGAATCAAGGGCCTGGCGCGCAAGAAGATAAGCGCCGGTAATGCCGCTGTTGACACCCAGAGCGGGGGGAACAATATAATCTTCAAGACCGTTATCTATGACAGGGGAAGAAATATAGCCCCCAAGATAATTCAGCGTTTTCCTGCGTACGAGCGGAATCAGGAAGGACTGCTGCATGACGCCGCCGCCGAGAATAATCTTTTCAGGGGAGAAGCTCATCATGGCACTGACACACATTTTGGCCAGATAATCCGCTTCCATCTGCCACCCGATATGATCATGCGGGAGTTCCTTTGCGGAGATACCCCATCGTTTCTGTATGGCAGGACCGCTGGCCAGGCCTTCGAGGCATCCTTTGTGATAGGGGCAGAAACCGTCAGGAGAAGGATCGTCAGGACACGGAGCAATGAGCTGGTGACCCAGCTCGGGGTGCATGAGCCCGTGTACAGGCTTTCCGTTGATGATGACACCACCGCCGATGCCCGTGCCGACTGTGACGTATACACAGGAAGAAAGTCCCCTGGCGGCACCGAGCCTGGCTTCTGCCAGCGCAGCACCATTCACATCGGTATCCAGAGCAATGGGTACCTGCAGCTCCTTCTGGAAGGTGGGGAGAAGCGGATACATGCGCCACGGCAGTTTGGGTGTCATGGTGATATAACCATAGGAAGAAGAATCAGGATTCAGATCCAGGGGTCCGAAACATCCGATCCCAACTGCGGAAACATGGTTGGAAGCAAAATACCGGATCATTTCAGGCATGGTGGTTTCCGGTTCCATGGTCGGAATGGAAACCCTGTCCTGCATGGTTCCGTCATCGGAAAAGATGGCCATGACCATTTTGGTCCCGCCGGCTTCTAAAGCACCCAGTGTCTGCATAAAAGCATACCTCTTTATGTAAGGATGACAGAAGCATAAAGGATTCTTGAAGGCTTGTCAATTTGCGTCCTGAAAAAACCAGGAAAAGAACACACGGAAAAAAGGTTTTCTCATGGGTATAGGAAAAGAAAGCACCGGACAGAATTGATTTATGGGAAACCGTTGACTATAATCGTGCTGAAACTTCAGAAGAAACAATCCGTTTCGGAACGGAAACCAATACGGAAAAGGGAGCAGGAAAACAATGAAACTCAGCAGGCAGATTCAGGAAATCATGCAGCAGGCGATCGATACCAGCGAAGTTGCGGGAATCAGCTGTCTGGTCATGCAGCATGGGAAAGAACAGCTCTATGTCCATGCCGGATATGCAGACTGTGCAGCGGAAAAAGAAGTGAAAAGAGATTCCATTTTCCGGCTTTACAGTCAGACAAAGCCGGTGACGGCCACGGCCGTCATGATGCTTGTGGAAGAAGGCAGGCTGGACCTTCTGGATGAAGCCCGCCGTTTTCTCCTGGGATTTGAGAACCAGCATGTTCTGGAAAACGGGGAACGGAAACCGGTGAGAAGAGCCGTGACCGTCATGGATCTGCTGAGCATGTCTTCCGGCCTTGTCTATCCGGATGCGGATGAAGCCGGCCAGGCCATGGCAGAGCTGTTTGAGAAGAACGAGAATCTGATGGATGCAGGGCAGGGAATGGATACTGTTTCCTTTGCCAATGCCATCGGCGCGTGTCCGCTCGCATTCCAGCCGGGTACAGCGTTCCGCTACGGCACCAGTGCCGATGTGCTCGGTGCCATTGTGGAAGTCGTCAGCGGTATGCCCTATGCGGATTTTCTGAAAGAGCGGATTTTTGAACCCCTGGGCATGAAAGATACCGCCTTCTATGTTCCGGAAAAAAAGAAGGACCGTCTGGTGACCTGCTATCAGCGGGTTCCGGGCGGACTGGAAGTCTATCCGGTGCGCCATCTGTGCGTGCGGGATGCTACGGAAGCACCGGCGTTTGCCTCCGGCGGTGCAGGCCTGATGTCTACGGTGGATGACTATGCCGCCTTTGCCGGCATGCTTCTGCAGAAGGGTGAATATCACGGCGAGCGTCTGCTTCAGAAGAGGACTGTGGAATGGATGACGCAGGAGCAGGTGGATACTACCCTGTGGGATAACCTGACCGGTTTCGGGTACGGCCGTCTGATGCGTATCTGCACCGAACCCGGAAAAGCAAGCGTGATCTGCGAAAAAGGTGAATACGGATGGGATGGCTGGCTTGGAACGTATATTGCCAACCTTCCCGCATCGGATATGACCATTCTGGTATTCCAGAATACGAGGGATACGGGAACGGGCCGTGTGACACGCTGTGTGCGCAACCGGATTGTTTCCGCCCTGTGCGGGGTGAAAGCATGAACAGTCCGAAAACCATACTGGGACTGGCTCTGCTCCTTGTGCTTGTCGTGCTGACGGTCATTTTCGGAACCCAGGTGCTGCAGCTGGTTCCACAGGTCCGGGAGGAGCAGCAGAGAACGCCGACGCCGTCTCCTGTCTATGGCAATGTCATGGCGGTAACACCGGATCCTTCTCTCCCGACACCGCCGCCGATTCTGAAAAGAGGATCCAAGGGAAGCGACGTCATTGCCCTGCAGAACAGACTGACAGAGCTGGGATACAATCCGGGGAGTGTGGACGGTGAGTTCGGTCCCGGAACCGAGGAAGCCCTGATCCAGTTCCAGCAGCAGAACGGTCTGGAACCCGATGGTGTGGCCGGTGCTGCCACCAACACGGTGCTGTATTCTTCCTCCGCCAGGGCCTATACGGCTCCGCAGGCCACGGCGACGCCTGTGCCGACGCCGGAACCGACTGCAAGCCCCAGGGCGGCCGTACCGAAAATGTATGTGACCGCGGATGGCATGCCGCTTCTGGTGAACCGGGAGCATCTGCTTCCGGAGGATTATGTCCCCTATGAACTGGTGACGATGAATGATTACTGTCCCTCCGGTGTGGTGAAAATCAAATATTCGTCCACGCTTGCGGAAAATGAAGCCGTCGATGCCCTCCTGATCATGCTTCAGGCGGGCATCGATGAAGGACTCAAGAACTGGCAGGTTTCTGCTGCCTACCGGACGACGGAACAGCAGCAGAAACTGTTCAACAACAAAGTCCGGACCTATATGAATGAGAACGGACTTTCAAGAAGCAAGGCGGTTTCGGCCACCCGGAAAACCGTTGCGGACCCGGGTACAAGCGAGCATCATCTGGGCACAGCCTTTGATATTACGGTGCCGGGAGCCAGTTTCGGTTCCACAAAACAGGCGAAATGGCTTTCCGAACACTGCTGGGAATATGGCTTTATCCTCCGGTATACCAAGGAAAAGCAGGACATCACCGGTTTTCTGGCGGAGCCCTGGCATTTCCGGTATGTCGGAACCGAGCACAGCCTGATCATGCGGGATGAGGACCTGTGTCTGGAGGAATACCTGGAACTCTATGGCGGAATGACGTTTGAAGAGGATGCAGATACGGCACCCTGAAAAACGGATTCCGTGAAAAAAGGATGGCGGATGTCTGAAGGGCATCTGTTTTCTTTTGCCGAATCAGTTGCCTGCCCTGTTTTTCCATGGTATAATGCCGCTGTTTCAAATGAAGGAAGGTTGGAGTGAAACGCCATGGACATGATGACAAATATTGCAAAGCTGCTTTCAGAACAGCTTGCCGATACATGGAAGGAAGCACAGGGACTGCCGGATGAAAATACCATCCGCGGGCTCCTAGAGGTTCCGCCGGATAAAAATATGGGCGATTATGCCTTTCCCTGCTTCCGTCTGGCCAAGGCGCTGAGGATGGCTCCCCCGAAAATCGCACAGACGCTCTCTGAAGCCTGGAGCCATGCCGAAGTGGCACGGGCGGAGGCGGTCAACGGATATCTGAACTTCTTCCTCAACCGTCTCAATTTTGCCGAAAACACGCTGAAAGCTGTGCTGGAAAAGGGAGAACGCTACGGGTCTTCCAATGT
>ONVN01000163.1 GCA_900321295.1 uncultured Eubacteriales bacterium | reverse complement strand
CCGATGGACTTGAAGTATTCCCACTTTTCCTTGTTGATCCCGTGCATGAGATAGAAGTCGATATGGTCCGTCTGCAGCTTGCGGAGCTCTTCCTCCAGAAGGGCTTCCATGCTCGCCCGGTCGTGCACGGCCTCCATGGGCATCTTGGTGGCGATGGTCACCCGGTCGCGGTAACCGTCCTTCATGGCCTTGCCCAGGACGATTTCCGAGGTTTTGCTGAGATAGACATAGGCGGTGTCCAGATAGGTCACGCCGCCGTCAATGGCCCGGCGGATCAAGGCAATGGCCTTTTCCTCATCGATGACGCTGTCCCCGGATGCTGCACCGTTGAAGCGCATGCATCCCAGACCGAAAGCAGATGCCTGGATGCCCAGTTTTCCCATGGTACGGTATTTCATTCGGAATGCCTCCTTGTTTTCGGACGCTTGTGCGTCCCGGATTTGCCTGCGGCCAGGGCCTGGTGCCGGCCGGACGGACCCCTGTCCGCTCCGGGATGCCGGATGTTTTTCTCTCTGCTGCATGCCAGGCCGTTTCTGGCGTTTCCATGTTCTATGGGATATTGTAGAACCTAAAGTTCACTCTAAGTCAAGAGGAACGGCCGGTTCTTTCCGCCTGATTTTCCCTCCTTTTCCGGGCTGCAGCGACAGTTTTTCCTTTGTTTTCCTGCCGTGTCCAAGGGGAAATCCACCGTTTTGTCTTGACAGTTTCGGCGTTCGGTGACCATAATACATACAGGAGCAGGCAACCGGCCTGCTCTTCATGAACGGAGGCGATCCTCTTGGTACCCAATCGGCTGATGTCCCGGGGCAAAGCCGGCCTTTTCGGCGTCATTGAAAGCACCGCCAACCTGCGCAGCAGCAGGGCTTTTGTCGCGCTGACATCCATCCTGACTGCCCTCTCCGTGCTCCTGAAGTTCGCGGTTCCGGAGATCGGGGTCATTCCGTATTTTATGGCTTTTTCCGCAGCGCTCCTTCTGGCATCCCTGGTGGAACTGGTGATTGTCCGGAAGAAAAAAGGCGCGGGCGGTCCTCTGAAATGGGTGATCGGTCTGGGCTTCATTGTCACGGCTGCCCTGACCACATCCACCCTCGGGCCGGTGGGAAGCATCCTCTATGTGTTTCCCATGCTGCTCAGCATCCCCTACTGCTCGGTGCTCTATTCCCTGTTCATTTCCGTCATCTCGGTCATGGGCACGTTTATTCCCCTGCTCACGTCCGCCCATCTGGCGAACTTTGACCTGAATGTCATCCGGCTTCTGCCCGGCAGCACCATCGAGGTCACCTCCACCCTGGAGGCAGCGCTGGCAGGCGGCGTCATCAACGAGACCGGAACCAAAATCAATGAGCTCCTCTCCATTTTCCTGCCCCTGAACCTGTTCGTCCAGATCATTGCGATCGTGACGGTGCTCATCACCAGCGCGATCCGCAGGAACCTCCTGGAACAGTATCACCAGTTCCAGACCACACGGGAGTGAGGTGGCGGAAATGGATTATATCAAATACATCACCGATGGCATCAAGGCCATCTGCATCCATCACAAGCGACGCACAGCGGGATCCGAATCCGTCCGCACGGCGGAGGCGGAAATCGCGGAATCCATGAAGGACTGCGTGGATGAGATCCGGACCCAGCAGTTTGAGATGCATCCCCATGCCTTTATGGGCTCGATTCCCCTGGAGGCGTGGCTCTGCCTGATTTCCTGTGCCTTCTTCCTGGTTGGCGCCTTCCGCGGCCGCCTCTGGGCCTATAACGTCTCCCTGCTCTTCATGCTCAGCGCCATGGTGGCCGTCATCGCCGAGTATGCGCTCTACCGGCAGTTCACCGACCGGTTTTATCCCAAGCGCACGGGCCAGAACCTCTACATGGTCCGCAAGGCGAAAAACGCCCCCAAGCGCCGCATCATCCTCTGCGGTCACGTGGATGCCGCCTACGAAATGCCGGTTCTCAAATATCTGCCCGCCCTCCTCATCTATATCGTCATCGGGTCCGGCGTGCTGTTCTGGGTGATCAACTTTCTCTTCTGCAATCTGGCCCTCATGGACTTTCTCCCGGACCATGTCCTCAAGGTCTTCGCCATCATCGAAATCGTCCTCTCCGTCCTGTATGCGCCGCTTCTCTTTATGGTGGACTGGCACACGATCGTGGACGGCGCCAATGACAACCTGACGGGCTGCTTCCTGAGCATGAGCATTCTCCGGGAAATGGCCGACAAGGAGGAACGCTTTGATGACACGGAGATCGCCGTCCTCATCACCGACGGGGAGGAAGCGGGCCTCCGCGGTGCCCATGCCTTCGCCAGTGAAAACGTGGAAGAGCTCATGAAGCTGAACACCATGGTCATCGCCGTGGACACCATTCACTCGGTGGAAGAGCTGCGCATCTTCTCCCGCGGCATCAACTATACCGAATCGAACAGTGAGGAAGCCTGCAATCTTCTGTACTTTGCCGGCCTGAAAAACGGCTTCGACCTGCCCACCGCGGAATTCTATCCCGGGGCCTGCGATTCCGAAGCCTTCTCCGTCATCGGCGTCAAGGCGGCCGCCATCTGCGGCGTTGCGTTCACGCCCGAGGATTACTATCACAATGTGAAGGACACGTATACAAACCTGAACCCCGACTGCATCCGCGCCGTGCGCAACATGCTCAAGGATGCCGTCGATATGTTCGCCCGTGCGGGCAATATCTTCTGATCCAGGATCCTGACCCCTCTGCTCCCGTTCCTCTCTCCTGGAGGTACGGGGGCTTTTTCTTTCCCGTTTCCGTCCCGGCAGGACCCGGAATGAACCTCCGTGTCATCAGGCAGAGAAGAAACGGCACCGGAAGCACCTTATAAGTCTTGACACACTCCCCACCCCCGGATTTACAATCTGAAACAGGATAAAAGGTTTCAGATATAAGCCCCAAAAACACCGACCGAAGGGTCAGGAGGATCAGCTGCATGGAAAATTACCGCAATTTCAGCATGGCCAGTTATATGTACGCCTACTATGCCGACAAGGTGACCGACGGGGAACTCCGGGAAGCCATGGAGACCCATCTGCGAGTACTGCCCCTGAAGAAGGTCTATGTGGAAAACCACCGGGCCACCACGGACGTCCCGGTGAAACGGCTCCGGGAAATCCGGGCCATT
>ONVN01000006.1 GCA_900321295.1 uncultured Eubacteriales bacterium | reverse complement strand
GCTCCGTGCATGTCCACGAGTTCCGTGCCTTCAAGTGCCTCCGGTGCATGCAGATCGCACATCCTGCAGTCCGCGTGCCCTGTCTTCAGTCCGAGGGCCACACGGGCGGGACAGTGATGAAGCAGCATCAGCTGGGTTCTTCCATAGGCGGGCACAAGAATGCTGCCACATCCCCGGTTCAGTTCTTCCATTTCTTCTCCTGTCATCTCCAGAGATGCCGTCACAAAACGGCAGCCTGCCCGGAAAAGCAGCGAGGCGGAAAGCCGGTTCATGACCGGGATTCCAGGACCTGCACCGTAAGGCACGGTCCAGTCTGCGCCGAGCTGTCCGACCGAGCCGAGCACAACACCTCCGAGTTTTTCGCGGTTTCTTTCCGTAAACATCCGGAGTTTCTCCAGGGTCTCTTCCTCGCAGACTTCCGGAAGCTGCAGCCAGACACCGTCCGGCATTTCCTGGAGGCCTTCCGCCAGCGCTTCCATGCGGTAATCTTCCGGATGCCATGCCAGCCGGATTTCAGGCGGCGCACCTTTTATCTGACGGGCGGATCGGAAAACCAGCAGAGACGGTTCCATCTTTTCCGGAAGCGCTTCTTCCGGAAGCGGGTATTCCGGACCCGCCGCACGTGTAAAGGCAGCTGCCCGCTCGGCTTCCAGGCTTTCAAGGCATTCTCTCCGGATGCGGTTCAGTTCGGCTGCCGGAACAAAGGCATTGGAGGTTTCCACGTCCAGGTGTTCCAGGACAAAGGGTGTATCTCCGGTCTTTCCCACCGAGCGCAAAGCATCCGCTTCACTCATCGCCCTGGTCTGGGCCGCCTGGACCATCCCGCCTTCTGCCGCAGCGCATGAAATCCCGTCTGTCATCGTCAGGCAGAGAACTTCCCCCTCGACAGCCCGGAGTTTGCCTGTAACCGGGATTTTGGCGATGGGAAGCTCCTGAGCCCAGGAAAGCTGGGATGCATCCACCAGTCGGCGCACACGCTCCCCTTTCCTCACCTGCATTCCGGGTCTGAGGCGGATTTCAGCCTTGTCACCCGCCGCCTGTGGACGTCCGCTGTAGATCATCTCGCCTTCCCGTGTCTCTCCAAAGGCCAGCTGATCCCCATCGTGGAGCGGCAGGGCCAGAAGAACGGTGGCAAACCGGCTGTCTGCCTTGAGTACCGTTCCCAGAACCACGCCGGTGTGGCTGACATGCTGCGGGTCAATCACGGCTGCATCTTCGCATCCGAATGCATATCCGTCCATGAATCCTCCGCGCTGGAAGATCTGCATCAGGCCCCGCTTTTCATCCGTGTCTGCAGGCTGAAAATGCCCGGACGCTGCGCTGTCTGCTCCTCTGCGGTAACTGTCTGAAACCACAGCGACATATTCCGGACGTTTCAGGCGGCCTTCTGTCTTCAGGGAGGCAACACCTGCTTTTTCAAAAGCGTCCAGATGATCTCTGGTGCAGACATCCCGCGGCGAAAGCCACGCACCAAGCCGTCCCCTGTAGCTGTACATGAGGCGGCACGGCTGTGCACAGCGTCCGCGGTTCCCGCTTCTGCCTCCGATGCAGGATGAAAACAGGCACTGCCCGCTCACGCTGACGCACTGTGCCCCATGTCCGAATACTTCGATTTCCATATCTCCAGGGCGTGCACAGCGCTCAATTTCCTTCAGGGAGCATTCCCTGGCCAGAACCACACGCTGCATGCCCATCTCCCGGCACCACCGGACACCGGTTCTGTTGTGAATGGCCATCTGGGTCGAGGCATGGACAGGAAGAGAGGGAAAACAGGTCCGGAGCACGGAAAGGACGCCCAGGTCCTGTACCAGCACCGCATCCACGCCCAGCTCATTGAGGTAGCGGAGAACCTCCACCACTTCGGGAAGCTCCGGGTCTTTAATCAGGATATTGACGGTCACATGCACACGCATATGATGCAGATGCGCAAAATGAACCGCTTTCCGGAGTTCCTCCCGGTTGAAATTTCCCGCCCCGGCGCGCGCAGAGAACGCCGAGAACCCGAGATACACTGCATCGGCTCCCCCTGCACAGGCTCGCTCCAGAGCCGCAAAATTACCAGCCGGGGCCAGGTTCTCCATCACTCGCACGATTCGTTCTTCCTCTCTCAGTCTTTGGTCTGCTCCCTGAGCTGCTGCAGTTCTCTTCTCAGGCGGCTGATCTCGTCCTGGCTCTTGATCACTTCATCAGCAAGCGAAATGACCGCAAGAACGGCTGCCTGCTGCACACTCTGCCTAGTCGCCATGGCAGTTTCCCTCAGCGTCCGGTCGGCAAAGGCGACAACACGCTGCACATAGGCAGGCGGATCGGAGGAAACGAGCGTGTAGCCCTTTCCTGCGACGTTCACCGCAATTTTCTTCTTATCCCCGTCCATGATACTGTCCTTCTTCCAAAAAGCGCAGCGGCTCACCCGCCGGCTGCGCACCGAATCCCATATCAGAGTTTTTCAAAAGGATAGGTTTCCCCATAGGTTTCCACGCGGACAGAAGCCATCACCTGGGGAACCAGGGGCTTATCCCGCATATCTCTTTTGGTACTGACAATGGCATCTGCCACTTCCATGCCTTCCAGAACCTTGCCGAAAGCAGCGTACTGCCCGTCAAGATGGGGAGAATCACTGGTCATGATGAAGAACTGGCTGCCGGCGGAGTTGGGCATCATGGAGCGCGCCATGGAAAGAACACCGTAGGTGTGCTTCAGCGGATTGGAAAATCCGTTGGCAGCAAACTCCCCTTTGATGCAGTATCCCGGGCCTCCGATGCCGATGCCTTTGGGATCACCGCCCTGAATCATAAAGCCGGGAATCACGCGGTGAAAGCATACGCCATCATAAAAGCCGCTGTTTGCAAGGGAAATAAAGTTTCCTACGGACTGAGGAGCAATATCGGGGTACAGCTCGCCTTTCATCTGGCGGCCGTCCTGCATGGTAATGACAAACGTCGGATTCTGAGCCAATTTACATTCTCCTTCCACGCCGGCTGATTCCGGCTTCACCCGCAATTGTACCAGTATCCAGCGTTTCATGCAAGCATACAGCCGCTTTCCAGGTCCCTGGTTTCAGGGTTCCGTACCGCATCTTCTTTCCTTTCCGACCGCTCCGCGGACACCTCTGGCCGCTGCTTCCCGCTGTCCTTTTCTTCGGCTCCGGGTGTGCTCTTTTTGTATCATTGACACGGATGGACTTTGCTTCCAGATCAAGGCCTTTTTATTGCTTTTTTCCTACCAGAATTTCAAAATGGTCGTTTTGAGTCAGTATTTGTGTTTGTTCAATACAATCTGGGATTTACATACCTGCACAAAAGCGATATCATTATTGTGCGTTCAGGTAAGACAATTAGTGGAAAAGGACATCTTAACAGGAGCTATGTTTTCCTGTTCAGTTTGCATACAAGAATGGAGGAATTGACATGGGCAAAAGGCTCTCCTATGAGCTGCAGTCATGGAAAAAGTCCTTTAAGCGGGACTGGCACCTGTATCTGCTGCTTCTGGTTCCACTTGCTCTGGTGGTCATTTTCAATTATGCCGCTTATCCCGGACTGCGGATGGTCTTCATGGACTACAAACCGGCCAAGGGTTATGCAGGAAGCAAATGGGTGGGCTGGGCCACCTTTGAAAAGGTGTTCCGTGACAAAGACTTTCTCCGCGCGCTGAAGAATTCCATTGTCTTCAACCTGCTCGACCTTGCGGTCAGCTTCCCGATGCCCATTATCCTCGCCCTCATGCTCAATGAACTGCGGTTTCCCCGGTTCAAGAAGGTTACCCAGACAGTCCTTTATCTCCCGCACTTCCTGTCCTGGGTTATCATCGGAGCCGTTGCCTATCAGCTCTTCAAACCCAGCACCGGTATTGTCAATATTCTCATGATGAAATGGGGATGGATTTCCGAAGGCATTCCCTTCCTGACCGAGAAATGGCACTGGGCAGCCACCTATCTGCTCATCGGCGTATGGCAGGGCATGGGATGGGGCACCATCATCTATCTGGCCGCCATCACCGGTATCTCCGGCGAACTGTATGAAGCGGCCATGATCGACGGTGCCAACCGCATGCAGCGCATCTGGCATATCACGCTTCCCGGCATCCGTTCCACCATCGTGGTTCTCCTGATCATGAATCTGGGCAAGCTGATGGGTTCCAACTATGAACGCCTGGACGTCTTCGGAAACACGCAGGTCAAGGACTTTCAGTATCAGCTCGCCATCTATATCTACGAAAAAGGTCTCGCGTCAAGCAAGTTCTCCATGGCCACCGCCGTCGGTCTCTTCCAGTCTCTTGTCGGACTGATGCTGGTTCTGATCTCAGACCGTTTCTCCAAGGCGCTTGGCGAAGACGGTCTGCTGTAAGGAGGTGTGCACCATGGCAAAGAATAAAGAAAAAGAATTTGATACCGTCAGCGACGGCTCCCATGCCATCCATAAGTTTTCCATCGTCGACCTCCTGATCATGCTTTTCCTGACCATCCTGAGTCTGACCTGTATTCTTCCCTTCATTCATCTTGCCGCAAAGTCCATTTCCAGCAATACGGCGGTCATGCAGAAATCCGTTGTTCTGCTTCCCAAGGGAATCAACTTTGATGCCTATACGTCCATCTTCCAGGATGGTACCCTGGTGCATTCCTTCCTGTTCAGTGTGTGGGTCGTCTTCCTCTTTACCGTGCTCGGCATGATTGCCTGCACCTGTGCCGCCTATCCGCTTTCCAAAAAGCGTCTGAAAGGGCGTACTTTCTTCACCTTCCTGCTGATGTTCCCCATGTATTTCAGTGCAGGTCTGATTCCGAACTACCTTCTTCTCAAAAACCTGCACCTGCTCAACAACATGTGGGTTCTGATTCTCCCTCTGATTTATTCCGCGTACAACATGCTCATCATGAAGAGCTACTTTCAGTCCAGCATTCCGGATTCTCTGGAGGAAGCCGCCTTTCTGGACGGAGCCAACAATTTCCAGATCCTGTTCCAGATTGTTCTTCCGCTTTCCAAGCCGATTCTTGCAACCCTCTCCCTGTTTTATGCCGTCGGCCGCTGGAATGCCTATGCTGACAACAAGTATTACATCACCGCAGAGGCTCTGAAGATGATCCAGTACAAGCTGTATCAGCTGGTTGCCTCCGCAACGGAAGCCCAGACCGCAACCCTCTCCGAGGCCATTGAGGTTACCAGTACGCCTGAAGTCCTTCAGTCCGCCTGCATCATGTTCGCCACCCTGCCGATCATCTGCATTTATCCTTTCCTGCAGAAGTACTTCGTCAAAGGCGTCATGATCGGTGCTGTCAAGGGTTGATGAATTCCGATGGATCATGCCGCACAGGCGGCATCGCCATATATTTCAAAGGAGGACAATTGTATGACCCGTAAGATTCTTTCTCTGGTACTTGCAAGCCTCATGCTGCTTGCACTTATCCCTGCAGCATCTGCGGAAACCACGGCCCAGTGGGAACCCTTTGCTGAGAACGTGTCCATCACCATTCCGGTGTATGACCGCGGCCAGGCCGGCGTCCCGAACGTGGAAAGCAACACCTGGACCCAGTGGATTCAGGAAAACTTCGGCAACAAATACAACATCACCGTCAACTATGTCGCCATCCCGCGTACAGACGTTATGACCAAGTACGCCATGCTGGCTGCTGCGGAAGATCTTCCCACCGTGCTGATGGAATATGACTATCCGAAGGTCACCCAGTGGGCAGCCGACGGCTATCTGACCACCTTCAACATGGAAGACTTCGCAGCGGTTGCGCCGACCTACTACAATCGTATGGTTGCCAACAATCAGCTGACCTACACCATGATCAACGGTGATACCTACTTTGTAGCTGCTCTCCGTCCGTACTATGACACCTCCTACACCTTCCAGAACTTCGTTCGTATGGACTGGCTCAAGCAGATCGGCTATGACCATATCCCTGAAACCAATGCCGAATATCTGGATGCGATGCGGAAGATCAAGGAAGCCGGCATTGCTCAGTATCCTGCAGGCGGCACGATGGTCACCGGTGTCGGTTCCGACCAGAACTATCAGTATCGCGACTGGCCTCTGAACGAAGAAGAATGGGCCAAGTACGGCGACTACAACATCCCGAGCCTTGGCTGGGAACCCAACTACAGACTGCTCAAGAACGAGAACCTCAAGTACAACGAAGGCCTCACCAATCCTGAATATTACCTGCTCAGCGGTGAAGACGACAAGTCCGCCTTCATCAATGGTGAAACCTATCAGTACGGCGGATACATCTCCGCTGCCATGGACTGGCTCACTGCTTTCTATGAGGCCAATCCG
>ONVN01000160.1 GCA_900321295.1 uncultured Eubacteriales bacterium | reverse complement strand
GTGAAACGTCAGCGGAAGCCCTGGTCCGGGAGCTGATTGAAACAGCGAGTGCCAGGCAGAAGGATCCCTGGATTCTGGCTGTGCTGGAAAGCGGGCCCGAGGACATCTCGCTCGAAGACAATACACTGAATTTCACCCTCTGCGGATTTGACCCGAATCTCCAGCAGCTTGGCAAGTATGACAAGGCCGCGGACAAAGCGGCATGGACAGCCTCCATGCTGGAGAATATTGCGGGGCACAATGCCGTGTTCAGCGTGAAGCTCCAGAAGGACGGAACCATCAGCAAGAACGTCTCCAATCAGTTCCTGAATGCCGTGAAGAAAGTCGTCAATGTCTCCAAAAGAGATGTCAACGGCAAGGATGTCGCCAGTGCGCTCACGGATCTCATGTTCTGCACTCCGACCAAAGACCGGAAGGTGACCGCCGACTCCCTTCTTCAGGTGACGGATGCATTCGGCGAGTTCATTGCGAAAAGGGCCGATGTCTTTCCGTGCGAAGCGCCGGTGGAGTGGGCTCCTCTGCTCTATGTGCAGCGCAACCAGCATTACAACATTAAAAATGGACCGCATGCCCTGACCATGACCTGGGATGCAGCTGCACCCTCGAAGCTTCTGGACACGGCCTACGGTGCTCTTTCCTCCGAACTGGCAGCCCAGACCAAGGCACAGCGCCCGGCACTGGATACGCTTCCCGATCTGTGGAGAACCCGCCTTGCGGAGGCGTCCGTGGCGCTGAGCAAGAAGCGTCTGACAAGACAGACAGCGGTTCTGGACCTGACAGAACTGGCCAAAGGGGTTCTGCCGGAGGGTTATCTTCAGTATTTCGCCCGGTATCAGCCCTATGAGACCTACCAGAAACTGGTGGATGGATATGCTCAGCTTCCGGATGAGGCCACGCAGCCCATGCCGAAGACCGGGAATCTGTCTGCGAGTGTGAAAAAAGGGCGGACCGTTACGGTCAAGGTTCCCGAGGACGGCTGCTATGTATATATGCAGATGCGTGACGCTGACACCAATGTCATTATCAGCGATGCGTTTCTTGCTCCGGGAAAGAACCTCAACATCAAGGTGCCGGAAGGCGTCTATGTTGTCCAGTATGCAGGCGGCTATACCTGGTACGGCACGGATGCTCTCTTTGGACCGCTGGGAACATACCTCGGCAGCGAGGAGTTCACGGTGGCCAAAAAGAAGTGGACGCTGACCCCCATCGATGAACAGCCAGGCATTGTTCTCCATGAGATCAAGGTAGCCGATTTTGGTGTCACGGAAGACAAGTCGATTCATGTCAAGGGTGTTCTGGATGCACAGGTCCCGCTGAAGACCTATCCTGACAATCATCCGGTGATCCCGGGTGTCAGTTCCACGACAGGTCTCCCGTCCTCCGGAGAAGCCTATACCCCCATCGTGATGGTATTGGACAATGCCGAGGATGCCTATCCGCACTGGGGTGTTTCCCAGGCGGACATCGTCTTCCAGATTCCGAATGCCGGTTCCGGTGCCACCAAGCTGCTTGCGCTCTTTGCGGATCATTATCCTGAGCAGGCCGGCCCGGTCCGTTCCGGACGTGCCAGCATGCTGCCGGTGGCCACCAGCTTCAATGCAGCCTTCGCCTTTGCAGGACCTCCTGCCGTCACGGGCGACGATGTGGACATCGAAGCCCTGATGTCGAAGTGGAAGATGACCTTTACCCACCGCGTCTACAACCTGCTGCACAACAACGACTTTAAAGAGCGGTTCCATGACGCTGCCGGCGGCCACAATCTGTCCTGCCATATTGCAGCAATTCATGACAACCTGGTCAACAAGGCCGTGGAATTTGAGGAAAGACCCTTCCTGTTTACGGATGAGAAGAGAACGGACGGAGACATTGCGAATATCATCCGTGTGCTGCACCGCGGGGAAAGCGCGGAAACGGCCTCCAATTCCGCAAGCCGTGCCGTGTTCAAGTATCTCCCCGAAACCGGGGAATATATCCGCACGAATTCCAGCGGCAAGTATACCGACCGTACGAACGGGGAACTGGTCACGTTTGCCAATGTGATCGTTCTGCGTGTGAAGTTCGGCTGGGAAAAGAACTATGTCTTCCTGAAGAAGCATCTGGCAGGCTCCGGTACGGCCGAAATCTTCCAGGACGGCCGCTATGTCCGCGGCGCCTGGGTTCGCAAGGATGCCACCTCCCGTCTTGTCTTTACGGATGCGGACGGATCCGAGCTGGAGTTCAAGCGTGGAAAGACCTTTATCGTCATCACCAATGAAGTGACGGATGTCATTTACACGGAATGATGACGGAAATCAAAGAGAATGCAGCCCATGCGGGGAAGGGCCGGGACCGGAAGCATCCGGATCCCGGCCTTTTTCCATGCGCGTCCGGAAGAAGCCCCCCGGAGAGGCTATGTGATATACATCATCCCGGAAAACCACAGCGCAGCCGGGCATGAGAAAAACCGGAGAACACTATTGACATGGTCAAACCGGCAGATATAATTATGAAAAAGAACAGAGTGTTCTTATTAATTCAGGAGGAACGTTGTATGAAAAAGATTCTTGCTTTGATCCTTTGTCTGTCTCTGCTGGCTGTATCAG
>ONVN01000100.1 GCA_900321295.1 uncultured Eubacteriales bacterium | reverse complement strand
GGTCTTTTCTCCACGCTGTTTTTATCTTGCGGGAAACCAGCTGGTGATTTCACGGGCAATGAGCCGGTGGCCTTCCCCGGATGGATGGTTCCAGTGATTGAGAAGATCCTGAAGATCCCCGCCCTGTGCCAGATAGCGCTCATAGGCGGCGAAACTGTCTCCGAGTGCCACGCTGTAGGACGCCGCCAGGCTACGTATCTGGTCGGCATGCGCTTCGAGCGCTTTCCAGTTCTCATCCTGCAGAAAATAGGTCTGGTCCCAGGACGGCGTCATGAGCATGACCCGGATGTTTCGGTCAAGGGCGGCTTCGATCATTTTTCTCCACGCGTATTCGGCACGCTCCAGGCCAATACCCCGGTCATTGAGACCGTAATCGATGGTGATCAGCTCCGGTTTATGGGAAAGGACATCTGTCTCGAAGCGTTCCTGCCCCTGTTCTGACTGTTCTCCACCGATGGCCGTCACAATAACATTCATCACCGCATAAGGAAAACGCTCTTTGAGTGTACGGTGCACCAGATAGGGGTAGGCATGAAAGGTGTCCACAAACGGTGTGCAGGCATAGCCGGAAGGTACGCTGTGACCATGGCAGACAATATTGATCGTCCTGTTGTCCGGCCAGCGCTTAGCCAGTTCATCGCAGAGCGGGGCAAGATAATCCTTCTTTTCCGGTATCTTCATGCTTGTGTCCTCTCCTTTCCATGAGAGACGGATACTGAAAACACAGGGATTCCGGTACCTGGATTGATCCCTGAGAAACAGTATCCTCTTCTTCCGCATCTTATTCTAGCAGGATGATTCGGCCGTGTAAATATGGGAAAAGGCACCGGGGAGCTGAACACGGGTAAGGATCCAATCCCTTTGAAGGCTCCTGCTTACAGGCGTCCGGTAATGTGGCAGCGAATCCTTTCGGAAATCGGAAAATCTTCGGCCGTCTTTGAATAGGCTTCTGATACAGCGCGTATTCTCCATGTACTCCGACAAGATCCGGAAAGAATTGACAGGAGGTACACATATGGGCTTATATGGTTTTGAATCGGAATATATTGCCAATGAGGTGATCCCCCGCCTTATGCTGGGCGGAATCAATGAACTCGATTTCATGCTGAGATGGAAGCCGGATGTGCTGGTGCCGCTTGACCGGCTTCCTGGTTCTGTCTGGGAGACAGGCTTTCGCGGTGAGATCCTCTATTATCCCATCACGGATTTTGGGATCCTGCCTCGGGATGTACTGGAGAAACTGGTTTCTGCCGTGACAGAGCGGATGGGAGCCGGAAAACGTGTTGCCATTTTCTGCTCCGGCGGCCGTGGCCGCACGGGGTACGTTGCAGCCTGCGTTTTGTTCAAACTTGGCAAATCTGACGATCCTGTCACTTTTCTCCGGCAGAACTACAGTCTGGGTGCGGTGGAAACCGACGAGCAGATGCATGAAGTCGAATGGTTTTGCCACAGATAAACATAGCAATACAGCATATCCCACATATGGTATGTTTTTGTTTTGTATTGCACGCGCATAGATAGAATGATATAATTTATATAATATCGTCATTCTCACTGTATGAATCACAAAGAATTGGAGTGTTTGTCTTGGAAGATCAGCGTATCAAGAAACGCAACCTTTTGATGTTCCCTCTTGGCACTGTCGGGCGTGACATGATGTACAATCTCGTCACCAGTTACCTCCTGACGTTTGTACTCTTTACCCATCAGCTCTCCGCAGCCCAGCTGACCGCCATCACCGTGATCATGGTCGCTGCCAGAGTTTTCGACGCACTCAATGATCCGATCATGGGCAACATCATCGAACGTACCCGCACCAAGTGGGGTAAGTTCAAGCCCTGGCTTGCCATCGGCATTCTGCTGACCTCGGTCGTCATTTATCTCGCTTTCAATGTTCAGCTCCAGGGATGGGCATTCGTGGTCTTCTTCGGCATCATCTATTTCATGTACAGCATTACCTATACGATGCATGATATCGCCTACTGGGGCATGGTGCCTGCTCTGAGTTCGGATGCCGACACCCGCAACCAGTACACCAGCCGTGCAACCCTTTTTGCCGGTATCGGCGGCATGCTGGCGGCATCGTTCATTCCGATGCTGACTGCAGGCAACAACGCCATCGGCGGCAATGCGGTCACCGCTTACGGCACCGTTGCGCTTATCATCGCCATTCTCGGACCTGTTTTCCTGGCCTTTACGGTTTTCGGCGTCAAGGAGCAGAGGAACTACAATGATGAACCTGTTCCCCCGTTGAGTTTCAGGAAAATCATTTCCACCATTACCGGAAATGACCAGCTTCTCTGGATTGCCCTGATCTTCCTGATTCAGCAGGTTGGCAACGGCATTGTCCTCTCCGGTGTCAGTCAGACCTATATCTATGTTGAGTTTGGCTATGAAGGCATGTATTTCACACTCTTCCAGATGCTCGGCATGGCCGTCACAGCCCTTCTCATGATCTTCTATCCCATGATTTCCCGCAGGATCACCCGCAAAAAGCTGATGAGCATCCTGATGGTCATTTCCGCCGTCGGCTATGTCGTCATGCTCATTCCGGGTATGCTCCTCTCCAGTGGCATGATCAAGTTTGCCTGCATCACCCTCGGTTATATGTTTGCCAACTTCGGCCAGTATGGCTTCTATCTCATCATGATGATCTCCATCATGAACACAGTGGAATACAATGAATTCAAGCACGGAACAAGGGATGAGGGCATTGTGTCTTCTCTGCGTCCCTTCCTCACCAAAATGGCTTCCGCGCTGACCGTTGCCATTGCCAATATCACCTATATCGTTTTCGGTATCATCCACTACACCAACGGTATTGCCGATCTTGAGCAGGCCGCCAATATCGGCACCATCACAGCAGAAGAAAAGGCCACCGAAATCACCACGCTCCTCTCTGGCGTTCAGCACAGTCAGAGCCTGGGACTGCTTCTGGTTTGCACACTCCTTCCCTGCATCCTGATGTTCATTTCCTATCGCCTGTATCAGAAGCATTACAAGCTGGATGAAGCCGAATACGACCGGATCTGCGCAGCCATCGCAGAAAGGAAAAAGGCATGAGTCTGACCCGTCTGATCCTCCGCTTTGCCGCTCCTGTCCCGCATCCAGATCAGTTTGAGCGCTATCTCATGATCGGTCCCCATCCGGACGATATTGAAATCGGCGCCGGCGCCACGGTCGCCCGACTTGCCGCCCAGGGGAAAAAGGTCTGTTTCCTGATCTGCACCGACGGTCGTTTCGGCAGCGCCAATGCACCTGACGGCATCACGGGCGATGCTCTCGCTTCCCTGCGCATGGAAGAAGCACGTGCATCAGCCCGGGTTCTCGGCGTCACGGATGTGCGCTTTCTCGGTCTCCGGGACGGCGCAGGTTATACCCAGGAAGAGCTTCTTCGCGGGATTGCACAGACGGTTTCGGATTTTCAGCCGGATATTCTCTTTGCACCGGATCCCTTTGTACGGGGCGAGTCCCACGCGGACCATCTTCAGGTCGGACAGGCCGCAAGACAGATCGCATGCTTTGCGCCGTATGACGGCATCATGAACACCTATGGCGCTCACGCCTGCCCGGTAAAAGCTGTCGCCTATTATATGACGGCACATCCCAATCGCTATGTCAGCACCCGCAAAACGATGGATGCACAGATGAAATCCATTTTTGACTGTCATCTCAGCCAGTATCCCAAAGGCTCTCCGGATGGAAAAGCTATCCGGACCTATCTCCGTCTTCGTTCAATTGACTTCGGGATCCGTTCCCTGCGCGGATGCGCAGAGGGATTCCGCGTCCAGGGTGCGCTGCATATGCACTGTCTCCCTGAAGCATAAAACAAGGAATGGTAAAAGTATCCCATAAAAAGCCGTCAGAGCATCAAAGCCTCTGGCGGCTTTTTTGGTGCAATGAACAGAAAAAGACGATATTTGTCTTGAAACTGGTACAGCAAAGGAGCCGGGAAAGATTTGCGTCTCTCCCAGCTCCAATTACAGGTCAGGCTGCATCAGCAGTCTGTTTTTCGACCAGAGCATCATATTCAGCCCGAGTGATCACTTCAGCATCAAGCAGATCCTTCAGCAACCCGCCCATTGCAGGGGCTTCCGGAGTCTGACCATTCGTCCCGGGCATTCCTTCCGGTTTCCTGTTATTTGTCATTTCGGGACGGGTCTGACCTTCTGAAGGCTTTTCACCGTTCATTTCAGACAGACCATCCTGCTTCTCTCCATCGGGTTCCTGGCCATTCATTTCCGGCATTCCCGCAGGTTTATGCTCGGCAATGTATGCTTTGATCTTGTCACAGGTTTCCTGGGAGATCACACCACAGGTCACCATAGCGTCAAAGTCAATCATCCCTGGCTTCCCACTGTTGGGCCGCTCATGCATCTCCGTCGGTTTTTCACCGCTGGGAAGATCTGGAGCGTCATCAGGTTTTTCACCGCTGGGCAGCTCAGGTGCATCAGCGGGTCTTTCTCCGGAAGGAGCCTGTCCGTTCGGCATCTGACCATCCTGCCGGTTTCCGCCATTCGGGCCACCTGTCATCGGGCCGCGTGTCTGTCCCTGCGCAGGCATACTGTTTGGCATTCTTCCCTGCGTGTTCCCGTTCCCATCCGCAAGCGCAGCGGCTGACATCGCCATCAGCACAATGGCCATGATCACTGAAAGAATTCTTTTCATTGTTTTTTCCTCCTTACATTTTTATCGAATCAGTTCTTCCGTCATCCGGGAATGTGCACTCTTCCTTTCTGACAGGACCATCTTATCGCCGGTTGATTTAAGGAACATTGAACTGCCGTCTTTTTGTTTTTTTGATGCAGATTCTGTTCTGTATCCGGCGACGAAATCCGCTCTGATTTACAGGCAGTTCTGCCTGTATGCGGCTCTGTGTCTGTACCGTTTCAAGAATCCGTATCAGCCCATCCGCCTGAAGCGCAAGCATTTGATTGCTTTCCGTTGTCAGCGGTATATTGCTTTGTTCGATGCCGCATCGTATGCGCCAATGTTCCACGGCCTGTGATGCTCCGTCGTCCTTCTCGGAGCCGGTTCTGCTGTGAATCCATTGCTCTCATCGTCAGATGAAACG
>ONVN01000313.1 GCA_900321295.1 uncultured Eubacteriales bacterium | reverse complement strand
TCGCGCACTGGGAAACACCGACGACCGTCCTGAAATCCGTAAAAAACACTTTTGCCTTTTCCATGCTTTTTCCCCCACATAAGCTGCTCATGGCAGCCGAATCTTCCTATCATTGATCCTATACCTTAGAGTATACTTTAAGTCAACTCCCGGATAAAATACCAACCATCCGGAGCAGATCATTATCCGCCGAAATAGGCACTGATCTCCTTCATCCGTGCATTCTGCTGCACATGAAAGGGACAGCGGTGATCACAATGTCCGCACGAAATGCAGGCAGCAGCCGTCTTTTCCAGCGTGTGATAGTGCTCAGCAGCCAGCCCGTCTCCGCCTCTGGCAAGATCATAATACTTGTTGATCAGGCCGATATCCAGTCCTGCAGGACATGGCTTGCAGTGATTGCAGTAAACACACTTCCCGCTGGCTTCCGCCGGAGCGAAGGACCCGATGACACTGTAATCCAGGGCATCCTCCAGCTGATCGCAGTAGGCAAGCACCTGCTTCACATCTTCTGCATTCCGGACACCGCACAGGGCTGTCAGCACGCCGGGCTTGTCCAGGACATAACGGATGCACTGGTATGGCGTAAGGGCCCGTCCGAAGGGTGACTGGGCAGCAGAAAGAAGCTGGCCTCCGGAGAACGGCTTCATAACGGATATTCCGATGCCTTCCCGTTCACACCGCCGGTAGACTTCAGCGCGTTCGTCCACGCCGCCATGGGCAAACTCTCCCCTTCCATAGTCATAGGCAGCATTCACGGAAAACATGAGCATATCCACACCGGCATCATCCAGAATGCGCTGAATCACAGAGGGCGTATGGGAGGACAGGCCGATATGCCGCACAATCCCTTCCTCCTGCAGACGGAGAATATCGTCATACACACCGTTCCTGCGATAGGTTTCCCAGTCACTCTCCTCATCCTGGCAGTGAATGAACCCATAGTCGATGTAGTCTGTTTTCAGCTGTTCCAGCTGCCAGGCAACCGATCGCTTCACCGTGTCACGGTCCAGGGACCAGCCATACGTTCCCCGGCTGTAGTCCGCCCCGAAATGAATCTGATATTTGACGTTTTTCCGCACATCCGAGAGCGCTTCACCCCAGAGCGGGAAGGCCGTCCCGTCCCCTGCCGCCAGGTCAAAGTAATTGATGCCGCCCTCATACGCCATGCGGAGGGCCTTTACGCCCTCCTCCTTCTGCGCTTCATACAGATAGGCCGAACCGATGCCGATCACACTGATCCTGTCCCCTGTGCGTTTATTCACTCTGTACTGCATGCGGACACCTCTTCCTTTATGCCTTCAGCCGGCCGTTTCTCTTGCCGGTCTTCCATGTTGTGCGATACAGCCAATTATAATAATACCGGAGCACAAAAAACAAGAGTCCGGAAGATGCATTCTTCCGTGTTCCTCGGTCCTGCAGCTCTGTGGTGCAGGAAAAACCTGTTTCGGGGAGAACTGTTCTTTTCAGCGAAAGGTTCAAACAAACCACCTACAGGAGGCACTCCATCATGAAAAAAGTCCTGGTATTTCTCTGTATCCTCATGCTCACCGGAATCGTGGCCGGTTCCTGCGCAGAACAGGCAGCCGCATCCCTCCCGGAGCCCGGAAGCATCCTCCGTTTCGGGCATTACGAGCAGGACAACCATACAGACAACGGACCTGAAGAAATCGAATGGCTGGTTCTGGATCACCTGAACGGTAAAATCCTGCTGATCAGTCTGTATGCACTGGACACAAAACCGTACAATGAAGTGTACGGTGAGATCACCTGGGAAGAATGCTCGCTTCGCAGATGGCTGAACGATACATTCTTTTCCGCTGCCTTCAGCAAGGAGGAACAGCAGGCCATTGTGCTCAACCATACGGACAACGGGCCTTCCCAGTGCTGCAGCAAATATGCCACCACGGGCGGCAACGACACGCTGGACCGGGTCTTTCTTCTGAGTTACACGGAAGCCGACCGCTATTTTGAGAATGACACGGCCAGGCAGTGTACGCCAACCAGCTATGCTCTGGCACGCGGTGCCCATAACGTAAGACATGCCGGAATGCTTTGCGGACTGTGGTGGTTTCGTTCCCCCGGAAATGAACAGTACAGGGTTTCTGTCTCCTACTCCGGCGGCATGCTCAATTACACCTATGCGAGCAAAAAGATCGGCTGCGTGCGTCCGGTCATTCTGCTCGACCCTGCCCTCCTCCCCGGGAGCGTGGAAGAATGATGCCCGGCAGGTTTCCCTGCTGACACAATCAGAACCGGCAGAAAGAAAAAGCGGGACCTTTCCCTGCAGGAATGTGTCCCTGTACACGGCGTGACTCCTTCCGGTCATGCCGTTTTCTTTTCGTTCCCGCCTTCCGCGAACATCCACTGCCGCTCTCCTGAACAGGACAGACGGTCTGTCCTGTCCTCCCCGGAACTCCTCCTGCACAGGATATCCACAGCATTTCCACGGTCTGAAAAGGACAGCCCAAAAATATCGAAAGGAGCTGCCCCGGGGACTCCGGA
The DNA here is from genome assembly GCA_900321295.1 of uncultured Eubacteriales bacterium. Taxonomy (GTDB): domain Bacteria; phylum Bacillota; class Clostridia; order Christensenellales; family Aristaeellaceae; genus UBA2943. The sequence continues at coordinate 235 of ONVN01000313.1, read as the reverse complement.
ACAGCTCCTGTTATATCAATCCTGTTGTTTTCAGGTTCTTCTCAATGGGTTTTTGCTTTCTTACTGGCGGACCATGTAATCATTGGCAACGTAGCCGGTTCTGCCGGTGGCCGGATCCACAACCTTGCTCCAGATCTTACCGGTCGCAATCACCTGCAGCACATCTCCGGCTGCCAGGCGGCGGATGGACTTCGCGGTCTTGTTGGGGGACACGCGAAGGCCGACGCTCTGTTCG
>ONVN01000009.1 GCA_900321295.1 uncultured Eubacteriales bacterium | reverse complement strand
TCGTGACCGTAGCACTTGCAGCAGTCCAGCATCAGGCGGGTCGCGCCGCTCGGATCCTCCATCACGGCACCGCAGTCGCAGACAAAGCGGCCTTCATGCGGATGTTCCTCCGCCCATTCATACTGCCATTGATGTCCTTCCTCATGCAGCGGGCATTTTTCTTCTTTTTCCTGAACCCGTACACTGCTTGTGTCCATGCTCATCTCATGGCTCAGGGACTGCCTGTGGCCGTTGATGGACGCTGTAAACACCAGATGCACCCGATGCGGGCCGGCTTCCCAGAAAGAGAGGGTTCCGGTGACGAGATTCTCCGCACCGACCACACCTTCAAAGCGCTGAGATGCCGGAATCTCTTCGAAAGTCGCTGCCGCACCGGCGGCCGGCTCCACGGTAAAGACGGCGTCCAGAATGGTCAGCTCCGCAGGCAGCTGAACAGAAACCGGTATTTCCAGCGGCCAGTCTTCGATCTCTTCCGGCAGGTCAGGAACCTGTGCGGATACGCCGTCCATAAGCTGCTGAATCGCCTTATTCCGCTCTTCAATAAACATCATAAACTCGATATAGATCTGACAGACGTATTCCGCATCACATTCATAGAAAGCATCGCAGTCCGGCATGACTTTCCGGATGATTTCCTTCTGCTGCAGTTTGAGACTGAACCCCTGCAGAACTTCCCAGGAAGCATCCAGATATACCGACTGATTCACGGAGGTGGTGTCCCGCAGCAGCCAGGAAGCATCCTGAAAGCAGTACAGCATGGCCAGATCCGTGGCCGGCATGCCTTTCTCGTGCAGGACAAAAACGCGATAGTTATACCCGTTCCTCACAGCCCCAGCAAGCTGTGTGAGAAATTCCTGGTCCGCAAGGTCTGCCATGGAGATGGCCGCTATATTTGCAAAGAACTGCTTTGCATTCTTGGATGCTTTGCCCTCGGCCATGGTCGCATCGGCAAAATACACGCTGAGATAGGTCTCATCATAGTCAGCCCCGAGTGCTGCGGGGACGAGTGAAAAAAGAATGCTCAGAATCAGCACGACGGCACAGAGGCGTCTGGGCATGCATCTTTCCCCAAAAACGCCGGAGGATCGGACGGAACCATACGATTTCTTCATGGCGGTAACCTCTTTTCCCAGAATATGCAAAAGGACAGCCTGCTCCTGCAGGGACCGGAAGGAGGTCCTGCTGCAAAGAGGAAACACTGATGCTTTTGTGTCCCCTGTTTCATCCTGCCGGGACCCGCTGATCTCGCGCAGGGGACAAATACTTCCGAATGCTCAGCATCCTGCACGGGCTTCCCTGCCGCTTCCTTCCGCGGAGGAACATCAGGAGATGGAATCCTTGTCGGATCTGTATGAATCTTCTGTACGCATTATACCATGCCGGCAGGGGGAAAAAACAGTCCTCCCATGAAGACCGCTCCCGAATCTCCGGTATCTTCCTGCCAGCAGCTTTCCTGATCGGATTCCGGATTCTGTCCTCCTCTTCCGGAATCCGATCAGGAAAATGCGTCTCTTCATACAGGAATCAGCAGGGAGCATGCCGAATAGCTTATGGACAGTCAGCTCCTGGGGCTGAAGGATATCCCCGCCATCGCAGAACCACCGCATTCACAAACGAACAGAAAGATGGTCCTCGAAATGAAAAAACAGATCCTGTCATGGACGCTCTCCGCTCTCCTCTGCCTGCTCCTTCTCCCGGCCACCGGTTCCGCTTCCGGCATCACCGCCAAGCCGGTCATCGGCATTTTTCAGATTCAGGAAGAGAAAGCGGTGGAGTATATCGAAGATACCACCTTCGATCTTTCCACCCTGCCGTCCGGCACCTATGCGTCCTTCGTGTTCCGTCTGAGCAATGATTCCGAAACCACCCTGAAGATCACCTCGGCCTATGCGCGCATTGATGGAGGAAAAGAACTCGGCTGGGGTCAGTTCAGTCTGGAACCCCATCACTGGACCAACTGCCATATCTTTTACAGCAATATGAGCAAGGTGACACCGGGAACCCACAAGGTCGATTTCTATATCAACGGCTCCCTGATAACGTCGGCTTCCTTCACCATGAAAAACGGCCGTTCTTCTGCCTCTGCTTCTGCCCCTGCAGCACCTGCCGGTTTCACCCCCACCGGCCGGTCTCCCTATATCGTCTTTGAACCGGAATTCCCGAACACGAACAGCTTCACCCAATATGCCGTGGATTTCATCGTCGAAAACCAGCCCTGCGGCACCTATCTCTGCCTGTGCAACTGGGATATGGACCTGAGCTTCACCCGCAAACAGTACGCCTCCGTCTACCGTCAGTATGACGGGGTCGCGGCCTATGCCGGTGTTCAGGTGCTTCAGGACGGAACACGGGCTGCCATCATGTCCGTCTGGCATACCTACTGCAAGGACAAAAAGGGCAACATCACGACCATTGTCCCGGAAGTCGTCTATCAGCAGGACACCATCGCCTGTCAGCCCTTCTCCGGGGAGGGAACCGGCATCCAGTGCATCGTGCGCTATAACTGGAAGGCAGGGGTCCCCTACCGTTTCCTTCTCCAGCAGAGTGAATCCGAAACCACCGGCAACTGCCTCATCGCCATGTGGCTCTGTGACCTTTCCACGATGACCTGGAGCAAGCTCATTGAATATGACCTGGGCATCCGGAACACGTATATGAACCGTGCCGTCGCCTTCCTGGAAGACTATCTGGTGGAAACCGCCGCCGAATACCGGGATGTGCATCTTTCCAATTTCCGTGCATGGAATGCCAGGACCGGCAAATGGGTCCCGGCCACAAGTGCGGTTCTGTGCCAGAATTACAATCATCCCGGCAGCTATACCTGGGGTTCGGATGACAGCAGTTTCTGGTGCATGACCACCGGGCTCCCGAACATCTGGAAAGCGCCGAAAGACTATACACGGTATAAGGTCAGGACCTGCGAAACCGGTTCGCCCTACTGAGCCTCCGGCATCGGCATGCCGCCGTCCGGAAGACCGCGGTTTCCCAGACTCCCTCCCGTATCAAAAAACAGAAAGGTAACCCTCTATGAAAAAAGTCCTTTCCCTCGGACTGCTGCTCCTGCTTCTGTCCTTCACAGCGGCTGAAGCGGAGTTTGCACTCCCGGGCAGTCTGACCGAAATTGATGACGAAGCGTTCCGGGATGTCACTGCCCTTTCGTCTCTGGTTCTCCCGGAGACCGTCACCCGCATCGGTACCTGTGCCTTTGCCGGGTGTTCCGGACTGAATGAAATCACGATTCCGGGCAGTGTACAGACCATCGGCACCCAGGCTTTCTCCGGGTGCGGCGATGCCCTCCTGATTCATACCGTTCCGAACAGTGCTGCGGCAGTCTATGCAAGAGCGAATCAGCTGGACTATCAGGCCGGTACAGACTACCGTGCCCTGGTGATCGGACAGACCTATCCCAACACTTCTTCGTTTCTTGAAGGACCGGCCAATGACCTGCTGGCCGTCCAGTCCTGCCTTTCCTCCATGCAGACAACGCCATGGCAGGTCACGACCGTCAGCAATCTTTCCTCGAACTCTTTCTTTTCCCGGATTGCCTCCGCTTTTTCTTCCGCGGATGCGAATGATGTCTCCCTGTTCTATTATTCCGGTCATGGGAGAACGGATGGCTCCCTGGTCGGTTCGAACCTGGCTTCCATTACACCGCAGATGCTGAAAGCCGCTCTGGATCCGATTCCAGGCCGAAAGGTCATTCTCATTGATGCATGCTTCAGCGGAAAGCTGATCGGTGCAGACGCAGCCAGCGCCAGCCGTGCCCGGTCCGCCGGTACGGACGAAACGCTTCAGGAAACCCAAAACGAAGACCCGGATCCGAAAGCAGCCGCGTCCCAGTTCATTGCATCGTTCCAGTCCGCTTTCCGGACGCGGACGCGCGGGGCACTCAACAGTGACGGCTATTATGTCATCACGGCGGCACGCTCAAACCAGTACAGTCAGGAAGGCGAAATTACCACCGGAGGCGGAAGCAAGGTCATGGGCTATTTCACCTTCGGATTCTGCCTGGGCTGCGGCTACAACGGAGTCATCGATCAGACCGGCGGCCTGCAAGCAGACACGAACGGAGATCAGGCCGTTTCCCTCCAGGAGGCCTATGCCTTTGCTGCAGAAACCGCCGCTTCCTATAATCCGAACCAGGCCGCTGCGGTCTGGCCCTCCGGCTGCACCTGGTTTGCCCCCTTCCGCCCGTAAAGGAACTCTCTTTTCCCGGAAGTCCGGAGAAAGGCCGTGCAGAACGGTTCTTTTCAGGGATTTCCGGATTCTGTTTTTTCCGCTTTGCATCCGGATGCCCTTTTGACCGACCTTTTCTCCCATTCCCATATGGAACTTTCCATAAGAAAAAGTCAGTTCATGTTTTGATCTGGTCCCTCCATGCGACAGTTTTTCTTTTTCCTTTCTTTCATGAAGGGAGCATCTCAATTGCTCTGTATTCAGTTTCGTTTTCCCATAACAAAACGCTCCCCTCATGCAACAGTTTTTCTTTTTCCTGTCTCTCATGAGGGGAGAGCATATCATATAAGAATACCCTGCTTTTTATCAGATTTTTCAGTAGTTGCGGGGATTCCGGATATCAAAAAACGCAGAGCCAGCGCTTTTTCTCTGGTCCTGCGTTCTGTTTTACAGGCCGGTTTCCCGGATGACATCGTCGAGATGATCCACCAGGTGAATCTCCAGCAGGTTCCGGATTTCCTCCGGCACATCCTCGAGATCCTCCTCGTTTTCCTTCGGTACGAGCACTTTCTTCACGCCGGCACGGTGGGCTGCCATCAGTTTTTCCGGCAGGCCGCCGATCGCGGTCACCCTGCCCGTCAGGGTGATCTCCCCGGTCATGGCCAGGGCCGGATCCACGGGTTTTCCCGTCACCAGGGAGAGCAGGGCCGTGAACATGGTGACGCCGGCACTCGGGCCGTCCTTGGGAATGCTGCCGGAGGGCACATGGATGTGCACATCCTTCTTGGACAGTTTCACCGACTTCTCCGGCACCTTCATCCGCACCAGGCTGATGGCGATCCGCGCGGATTCCTTCATGACATCGCCCAGCTGGCCGGTCAGAAGAATCTGGCCGGTGCCTTCGGTGAGCGCAGTTTCAATGAACAGGATTTCCCCGCCTGCGGCCGTCCAGGCCAGCCCGGTCACCACACCGGGACGCTGGCTGCCCGGCACCAGGTTATGCCGGATCGGATGATCCTCCAGATATTCCTTCAGGTTCTTTTCCGAGATCGTGAGCCGCTTTCCGTTCTGTTCCCAGCTCTTCACGGCGGCCTGGCGGCAGATGGCGTCGAGGCGCTTGCGCAGCGCACGGACACCGGCCTCTGCCGTATACTCGGAAACGATCTTCTCCATAACACCCTTCCGGAGGACCAGGTTCTTCTTTTTCAGGCCCACGGCCTCCATGGCCCTCGGCAGCAGGTGCCGGTTGCCGATCTCCACCTTTTCCAGAGGCGTATAGCCCGGGAACCGGATGACCTCCATACGGTTGAGGAGGGGTTCCGGAATGGTGGAGGTGGTGTTGGCCGTGCAGATAAAGAAGACATGGGAAAGGTCATAAGGCGCATTCACATAGTGGTCCGTAAACGTGCTGTTCTGCTCGGGGTCGAGGACTTCCAGCAGCGCACTGGCCGGGTCCCCCTGCATGGACTGGCAGAGCTTGTCCACTTCGTCGAGCACCATGACGGGATTGCTGACCCCGCACT
>ONVN01000483.1 GCA_900321295.1 uncultured Eubacteriales bacterium | reverse complement strand
CAGGACGATGTTGGAGTTTCCAATATCTACTGCAAGAATCATTGGTCTTTCTCCTTTCGTTGGTCAGCGCTGCTCGGAAAGCGGAAGTGTTTTTGCTTTGTAAAGTGCAGCACCCACCACACCGGTCACGATTGTGGATGCAATCATTTCCACAACTGCATTGATTCCCACAAATGCACAGATAAACACCAGTACGTTGCGGCCCGCCATCAGGCTCTGCACATATTCGGTATTGCCGAACAAAATAACCAAGGCGCTCATGAACAGCAGCGTATTGAGAAATGCACTGGCAAAGCCAGCAATAAATACCGCAGATTCCGGCGCCATTTTTTTCGTACAGAACCGGAACAGATATCCGACCAGAAGACCGTCCAGTGCCCGCGGCACGAAACGCTGAATGAATGCCAGGAACGGATTAATGGAAAAGAGCATTGCTCCCATTCCGCTGGGCACGCCGATCCCAATGCACTGCAGAAAGCTCAGAATGCCGAAAACAGATCCCATGGCAAGGCCGCCTTTGGGTCCCAGGGCAATCGCCGCGATGGCAACGGGAATGATGTTCAGTGTGATGGATAACGGTCCGATGGGGATCGTTCCGATGGGCGTAAAGGAAAATATGATGAGAATTGCCGTCATAAGGCTCATAATCACCAGCGCCCGGGTCTGATTACGTTTGACCATATTGAATTTTCCTCCTTGTTATTGCTCCCCAAAAGAGGATGCAGTACAATTTCGCGCTTATAATAGCATGACCGATCCAAAGAAGTAAATGGGTTTTTGTGAACAATTATCCGGGGAGGAAAGATTTTCTTTTCCGTCTCTTTCCCGGATTTCGTTCCTTTTTCTTTCATGGTATGATATAACAAAGGCGAATGGAGCGTGAGCAAGATGCTAAAAAACAAAACCGTATTATTAGGTGTTACCGGCAGCATCGCTGCATATAAAATGGCCGGTGTGGTCAGATCACTGAAGAAGATGGGCTGCCAGGTCCATGTTCTGATGACGGAGAATGCCACCCGTTTTATCTCCCCTATCACGTTTGAATCCCTTACCGGAAACAAATGTCTGGTGGATACTTTTGACCGCAATTTTCAGTACAGCGTGGAGCACGTTGCTCTGGCAAAGCAGGCGGATGCTTTTCTCGTTGCCCCTGCAACGGCCAATGTGATCGGGAAGATCGCCAACGGCATCGCCGATGATATGCTCACTACCACTATCATGGCGTGCACATGTCCGAAGATCATTGCTCCGGCAATGAATCACAACATGTATCACAATCCCATTGTGCAGGACAATCTGGACAAGCTGGCCCGCTTCGGCTACGAGATCATCCCGCCGGAGTCCGGCATGCTGGCAAACGGCGACATGGGAGACGGCCGTCTGCCGGAAGAGTCCGTGCTGCTGGAATACGTTCTTCTGGCCTGTGCCTTTGAGCAGGACCTTCAGGGGACCAGTGTCCTGATCACGGCCGGTGCCACACGAGAATCGATGGATCCGGTGCGCTTTATCACCAATCACTCTTCCGGTAAAATGGGAGTCGCCCTGGCCCGGGCAGCAATGCTGCGCGGGGCAGAGGTCACGCTGGTTGCCGCGCATATGGATGTGGACCCGCCCATGTTCGTTCATACCATCCCCGTTGTTTCCGCGGAAGACATGTACCGGGAAGTCACTCAGCTAGCGCCGGATATGGATATCATCATAAAAGCTGCCGCAGTGTCGGATTACACTCCTGCAGTGACTGCTGATGAGAAAATGAAGAAGAAAGACGGAGAATTGTCCGTGGACCTCGTCCGCACAAAGGATATCCTGAAGCAGCTGGGTTCACAGAAGCGGGAGGATCAGTTCCTTTGCGGCTTCTCCATGGAAACGGAAAATCTGCTGGAAAATTCCAGAAAGAAACTGGAGTCCAAAAACTGCGATATGATCTGTGCCAACAGCCTCCGGAAAGAAGGTTCCGGATTTGGTACCGACACCAACATCATTACCCTGATCACCCGGGAGCAGATGGAAGAACTGCCTCTCATGAGCAAGGAAGAAGCTGCGCACCGCATTCTGGATACCATTCTCCGGCTGCGTGCCTGAAACGATGTTGATAAAAGAAGAGTTCCTGAGACCGTCAAAATCTCAGGAACTTTGTTTTTTCGGTTTTTCTGTTATAACTGGACCCATTTGCGGCGGATCTTCGGATCCGGAGTGTAATGCTCAAAGATCACGGAATCGTAGTGCTTCTCATTGCCTTCCTCCCGGCTCGTCCAACAGAAGCGCATCGCACCCATCTTTTCCGACATCTTCACGGACATCGGCTGCTTGCCGATCTTATATGCCACAAACTGCGGACGGCTCATGAAATTGAGCAGCCCGTTGCCCACCAGGAACGCTCCCACCGGGTGCAGTTCCTCTTTTTTGAAGTCTTTTGGCCGTTTAGCCAACTGTCCGCGCACCACATGGGGTGCATGGAACCGGAACCATGCAACGATCCTGGGGTCGAAACTTTCAATGCAGTAATCCCCTTTGTAGCTTTTCAGCAGTTTCAGCGTCTTTCTGCATAACTCCCGGTTCTTCTTTCCGCTTTTCAGCTCCACCAGCAGCGTACTCCGTCCGTCAACACAGTCAAGCACATCCGAAAACAGCGGCACGGTCTGATCTGTTCCGCACAGGTGGATCTTTTTAAGTTCATCGTATGTCTTGGAATCCACTCGTCCCTTCACTCCGCAGACGCGTTTCAGGGTATTATCATGGAACACCACGACCTTACCGTCTTTGGAGAGCTGAACATCCAGCTCGATGCCGTACCCGGCTTCCGCTGCCCGCCGGAATGCTTCCATGGAATTTTCCGGAACGCTCTTGTCCTTCGTATGCAGCCCGCGGTGGGCGTAATTGACATTTTTAAACTTCGCCTTATCCTTTTTTCGCGCCTGTCCCGGTGTGATCAGGAACGCGGCGAAGCCAGCCATCAGCGCCGCGTTGCGGGTAATATGGTATTCCCGGTTGATGCGGACGGCTTTTCGCCGGATCGTATTGATCCGGTTGATCTTCTGTATCTTTTTCGCTTCTTCATTCAGAGCTGTTCTGGCAGTATGCACGGCAGCCGCGACTCTTCCGGCGTCGGCAGCTCCGGACATCACCTTTCCCTGAGCGGAGAGCTTTTGTACTTCCTTTTTCAGTTTCTTGTTGACCTTCTTCAGTCGGGCATTCCTCTTGTATGTACGTTCCAGTTTTCGAAGATCCCGTTTCACGTTTTTCAATGAGCTCACATTAATCACCTTCTTATGGTTTTATCATAATCTTGTCCATAACACAGTTCAACCACAAAAACCCACAGTTTTTTAAAAATCATATGGATTCTCCCTGCTGCATTGGGTACAATGGAACCATCATCAAAATAGGAGCTGATTCCTTTGAAACTGAACTATAAACGCACGATCTGTGTGGGCTTTGCCTTTTTTCTGATCTGCGCATTCTGGCAGGCATATGATAATACGATCCCGCTGATCCTGACCAACAAGTTTGGCATGAAGCAGACCTGGTCCGGTTTCATTATGGCGCTGGACAATATCCTTGCCCTGTTCCTGCTCCCTCTGTTCGGTTCTCTGTCGGACCGAAGCACCAGCCGGTTCGGACGGCGTACCCCGTTTATCGTCGCCGGCACACTGGTAGCGGTCGTGGCCTTTGTCGGACTTTCCTTTGTGGATGCCGCTCAGCTGAAGCATCTGTCTGAGGTCTCCGCCATCGATGATCCCGTTGCCATGCAGACCATTTATTCCGCAGAACAGGATCAGTCCCTTCTGACTCCGGAAGGTGATTCCTTCGTGCTTTCAGAACTGTATACCGCGGAGGAGTTCACGGCAATTCAGAGTCAGATCACTGAGGGCGATTCCACCATTACGAACCCGGATTATACCAATTATGTCGTCCCTGCACGTCAGGCGTATGCCTGGCAGACGACGGCGGAATCTCCCAGCACTCTGATATTCTTTATTCTTCTGTTGCTGATCGTCCTGGTATCCATGGCCATCGCACGGTCTCCGGCTGTGGCGCTGATGCCGGACGTCACCATGAAGCCGCTCCGATCCAAGGCAAATGCCGTCATTAATCTCATGGGAAGCGCCGGCGGAATTCTGGTGCTGATCCTTGGAATGGTCTTTGCCACCAGTGCTGTTCGAAACTCCCTGATGAGCTATGTGGGATATTTCTCCACCATTGCCCTGATCATGATCATTGCT
>ONVN01000277.1 GCA_900321295.1 uncultured Eubacteriales bacterium | reverse complement strand
TCTCCGTCCAGCCACAACCGATCCAGAAAACTATAGGATTGATCCATCCAGGAGGATTGCAGCGCATACTCAAAGAACGGCGCCGCGACTCCGCTGCCTGTTTCTCTGTCATAGATATCCACCAGAAAATCCCAGACCAGATTGACATCCGACAGAAGCTGAAACTGCTTTGTGGTGATGTTCATGATTTTGTGTCCTCTCTTTCTTCCGTGCTGTTCAGTTCTCATGATCGCGGACCTCCGCCCAGAGGCTTCGTAGTTTCGGATCTTTATCATACAGGATATGCTCCACCGCATCCATCGCTGTTTTCAAGGGAATCATGTGCACTGCTCAGATCGGACCCGAGCATGTATTTCAGCCTGCCCGCATCATAGTTCGGCTCGGAGTCAAAGGCAGCAGTTTCAGTGCCTTGTTCGTCTCGCCCAGCAGCTCCTACATCCCCGCAATCATGCCGCAGAGAGGATTCGTTCACCCGGGGATCTGTGCACTGGGGTACCAGCAAGAGTGCGCTGTCCAGCAGTTCAATGGCACGCCGGAGCCAGGCCTCCTTTTTCGTCTCCGCAGCAAAAGCATAGGAAAGGAATGAGGCGGCATATACCCCATCGAAAGAATGCGGGTATTTCCGGATCGCCTTTTCCGCCTCTGACACTGCATCGTAATCCCGGCTGCCGCTTGCTTTCCATAGACGTTCCAACATGGTGTTCCGACGGTTGTCCTTCATCTGATAGCCCGGCAGCATGTCTGCGGAGACCACGAAGAAATCCGCCAGCTCCATGATGCGCCTCAGTTCGGGCAGGGGCGATCTGGATTCCCACTTCTAGACCGCGCAGACGGATACCCCCCCAGTACCTCTGCCAGCTGTTCCTGGGTCAGGCCTTGCTGTTTCCGGTAAACCCGGATGCTTCTGCAAGGCTTGTCTCCGTGCGGTTTTCTGCCTTCAGATTGATGGATACATTATACTGGGAAGACCGGAAATGGCAAAGAGATGATTGTAATTCTTTTATGGGCTGCTTCTCATACTGCCGGTATGGGATTGGAAACGCCTGTTTGTTGCCTGCAGGGGTGTTTATGCAATGGAAAGCATGACGCGCATGATCTTTTTCTGTCGGAGCTGATATGCACGCAACCATGAGTTGCAATGCTTGACAAAAGCGCAATTGCAGGTTGGTGGAGAATAGAAAAGAAATCTGGTAGTCTGTTCATGCACCGCGGAGCGAAAAGAAATTGTAGAAACATTGAGGAATGATTTGAAGGGGGATTACCATGAGCTTTGGAAAAAACCTTCAGTACCTGCGCCAGCTCAGCGCAGGCATGACCCAGGAAGCCTTGGCCGAAAGACTGAAAGTAAGCCGCCAGACGATCTCAAAATGGGAAATGGATGCAGCGAATCCCGAGATCGACAAAGCGATTGACCTCTGTAAGATATTCAACTGCACTCTGGATCATCTTTTTAGGGAGGAAATGGATCAGCGCGGCAATGCTTACACAAACCTCCGCGTCGAGGATGTTCCGGGATTCCGGTATGTGGAGTATACCGTCATCAGCACGGAGCCCGAGAGCGATGCATTGGGCAGGATCTACAAATATGCAAAAGATCACGGGGTTGAACATCCGAAAGTGGTTGGCTGGGATTTTCCCAGGCTTTCCGTTGAGCAAATCAATGTCTTCAGGATGCATGGATACACAGCCGCGTGGATTCTGCCGGAAGGCGTAAACCCCGAAGGTCTGGAAGTGAAAGAACAGGCTGCACACAGGTATGCAGCAATCCACATCGAACGGCCTTTTGACAATCCCTTTTCCACCATCCCGGGTGCCTATCGTACGCTTGGGGATTATATGAGAACAAACGGACTGGTCTATGTACAGGAGGGCGTGATCCCCTGTTTTGAAACGGATGGAGAAAGCATGGATGTCTATATGGCATGCAGGTGAAGAAACGTCAGGGAAAGACGGGAACAGGGACGGCTGATGAACCAGGCTTTCTCTGATGACAAATATGCAAGCCGGTACGTTCTTTGAAGCAGGTTTTCGTGACCTGGAGAGGAGAATTTTTTAACCAGCACTGCATCTTGTGAACGCCGACGTTGGGTCACGTTTCCCGTTCAGCGTGATAACCTTGTGTGACATGAAATCCATGAAGGTATCGGACGATATCACAACCCCGGCCATGGGAAAGGCTCGGGGTTGTGACTTTTTGTATCGGGCTCTGGTTTCAGAACCGTTCCGGGAAAGGCCCGTATATGAAAAAACGTATCGGCTCTCCATGGCTTCTGGTATACGATGGAAATAGAATCGCAAGACGGGAGCCCGGAATGATGATTTTTGTTCCCCCTGCGCATTTGATCGCTGATCCGGGGCAGGAGATCGGGCAAGGTATGCCAGGATTCCTGCTGCAGGGATTTCCAGTTGTTCAATGTGTCATTGACAGCATACTCCGGGAATGATAACATCATATCTATTCCGACATACGAATAAACTGCTGATCGAGGTATATTATGTCAGAGCAAGCTTCGGGAACAAAGCCATCCCTGTTTCAGCGCATGCTGAACCGGGTGGAGAAGGTATGCAACAAACTGCCGGCTCCAGGCGTCCTGTTTCTTATCCTGTTTGTGATTACCGCTGTGCTTTCACTGGTGCTGAGCCTGGCGGGGGTTTCGGTCATTCAGCCGGCGACAGGCGTAGCATCGCCGGTCCGGAACTTTTTCTCCCGGGAGGGGTTGTACTGGTTTCTGGGAAACATGATTCCCAATTTTACTTCTTTCCCACCCCTCGGAATCGTGCTGGTGATGACCATGGCCGTTGGTATCTGTGAGGAGTCAGGTCTGATTGAGACCCTGCTCCGGCGGAAAATGAAGGGCATCTCCTCCGGACTTCTGCCCTATGCAGTTGCCTTCATCGGAATCATCGGCAATCTGGCTTCTGATACCGCAGGAATCATTGTCCCACCCATGGCGGGTCTGCTTTATCTCGCGGCCGGGCGGCATCCCATCGCAGGCATGATCTGCGGATATGCCGGGGTACAGGCCGGATTCAGCGCAAACCTGATGATTTCGGGCACCGATGGATTGCTGTCGTCCATTACCCAGAAGGCAGTGGATTCTTTTCTTGGCGCAGGCGTGGTGACGGTGGATATCGCCTGCAACTGGTATTTCATGGCTGCCTCCACCTTGCTGGGAACCGTGGTCATTGGCCTTGCATGTGACAGGCTGGTGGACAGGCATTTCGGCCCATATGCAGCGCCGGAGGGCATCCATGCGCAGGAGGAGAAACCTTTTACCGACCGGGACAGGAAGGCGCTTCGCTGGGCAGGCATTTCCACGCTGCTCTTTTTCGGACTGGTTGCTGCCGCAACGATCTGGGGGCCGCTGGGCATCATTGTTGGTCAGGAGGATGCCGGAACCCGCGGCTTTGTGGGATCCTATCTGCTGAAGAATCTGGTGACCGTGCTGACATTCTTCTTTGCGATCCCCGGCATTGTATACGGCCTGGTCTCCGGCAGTATCAAAGGGGCCGGAGGTCTTTATCAGGCGATGTGCAGGATTCTTGGCCGCATGGGCAGCTATCTGGCTTTCTGCTTCTTCTGTGCCCAGTTCCAGCAGCTGTTCTCCTGGACAAGGATCGATATCCTGCTGGCGGTCAGCGGTGCAAATCTGCTTAAGGGCACAGGTTTCTCCGGATTTGAGCTGATCGTGGTGTTCATCCTGTTCAGCGGATTCATCAACATCTTTATCTCTTCTGCCTCTGCCAAGTGGGCTATTCTTGCGCCGGTATTCATTCCCATGCTGTTGATGGCCGGTGGTTATCACCCTGCGATGACACAGATTTTTTACAGGATCGGCGATTCTGCCACCAACGCCTTCACACCGGTCATGCCTTACCTCTGGGTCATGCTCAAGAGCGCGCAGGATATGTTTGATCCAGACGTCCGCATTGGCACTTTCTCCAGCAGGCTTCTTCCGGTTGGTCTCATCATGCTGTTTGCCTGGATCGCTTTCCTGGGGGTGTGGATGCTGCTTGGGCTGCCGGTAGGTCCTGGTGTTCTGGTCCATCTTCCGGGCTATGGGGGCTGAAACAGCGCGAAGCTCTCTTCATGAAACAGCATCATGGCAGCTGTAGTATGAGCAAGAACGTTCGGCCAACGAGAAATCCTTCTGTTGGCCGATTTTTTTCTGCACGGACGAAACGACAGAATCCACCATCCAGTATGAGGAATTCGGCGTGTAAAGAACGGAAAAGGCAAGCGTCCGGATGATATTCTCCGTACCTGTATGAGCTGGCCGAGCGGGTCCGCTCTATTGAAATGTCATGTTTTCATGCATTACAATAGGTGGGTCCCAGCGCACTGGACGTTCCCTCTGTATGCAGAGGGGAAGTGTTTTGGCGGATTGCTGCGCATTCAGAAGCTGAATCCGCGATTCGGACTGTCCGGTCCTTTTCCGCCTGAACGCGAATGCAAGGCATCATGAATCAAAAAGAAAGAGACATACTGTGTCATGCGGTATGTTTTGTGAAACGTATATGGCTGTTATCATGTTTATCCTGGGGTGCCTCCTGTTTGTTCCGGACTTTTGCCTGCACCGAGTCACCGTCCATGCCCCTTTCCGTATCGGGAAGGTGATGACCTGGCTTGTGGCCGCTTGTGTAATCCTCGTACTGATTCTTCCGATGAAGCTGGCACCGCATTGGAACGGAACCATCCAGGACCACCGCAATCAGTATGAATTGATGGCAGAATCACTCTTGGAAGGACGGTTATACATCGGTTATCAGGACATTGATCCGAGACTCGAAGAGATGGAAAACCCCTATGATCCGGAAGCACGCAAGGAAGCAGAAATAGCAGTTCACTGGGATCACGCGTGGTACAACGGGCATTATTATATGTATTTTGGAATTGTGCCGGTCCTGTTTGTTTTTCTTCCATTCCGAATCCTTGCCGGGCATGCTCTGAATACCATGTATGCAACCATGCTCTTTACGGGGCTCGGGGTTGTCGGGTTGTTCGCCCTGTTTGAGATGCTGGTGCGTCGTTTTTTT
Organism: uncultured Eubacteriales bacterium; assembly: GCA_900321295.1. GTDB lineage: Bacteria > Bacillota > Clostridia > Christensenellales > Aristaeellaceae > UBA2943. The sequence goes on along the minus strand of ONVN01000277.1, from coordinate 2,263 downwards.
CCCAAAATGACGCTGGGAACCTATCTGATCCTCTCAATCAGTGTATCTTTTATCAGTTTCTGGTACGCCTCCGGATTTCCCGCCCTTTATTGCACAGCCATCACATCGGGGATGTGTCTGGAGATCTGGAGCTTTTACTTCTTCTTCAGGGCAGTCTATGTGATACGGAAGGAGAACCATCAGATTCTGTGCGCTGCGTTCGGCGCACTGTGCGGGGCCCTGGCTGTCGGATGCCGTCCGACGGTCGCGCTGGCGAACTTCCTGGTGCTGCCTCTGCTGGCTGCATATCTCCTGAGGAAAAAGGATGCCGGAGAGTTGAATCGGAGACTGGCGGGAAAACTGTTTCTTGCGGCGCTTCCATATTTCATCGTGATTGCGGGTCTAATGATTTACAATGATGTGCGGTTTGACAGCCCCTTCGAATTCGGTCAGTCCTATCAGCTGACGGTGGCGGATCAGCACATGTATGGCAGCTTTCTGAGCACACTGGACCCGGAGACTCTTTTCAACGGCATAAAGGAGAATCTCTTCAAGCCGATTGAATTCACAAACGACTTTCCCTGGGTGAGCTACGGAGGTGTCTGCTGGAGCTTTCCCCTGCTTCTGCTTGGAATGGCGGTGTTGCTTCCCAAAGTGCTCCGGGCGGCCGGGAAGGAAAGAATGGCGGCGGTTCTGATTGGATTGCTGTTTCTGCCACCGCTGATCACCATGTTTGATGTGCTCTGGAGCCCCTACCTGCTGGAACGATACCAGATGGATATCGTTTATCTGATGGGGATTTCCACTTTCCTTGCCGTCGGTTTTCTCGGAGAGCAGATCGAAGAAAAGAAGAAAGCTGCTGTTTTCCGAGGATTCGTTTCTTTCCTTGGCGTGGCTGCCATCCTGAGTGCTGTTCTTCTGTGGTTGGTACCCAATGATTACAATTATACCGATTATGTGGAGGGTGCGCTGGAAAAAACGGCCCGATGGCTGTTCTTCCTGAAACCATAAGGATTTTTATCGACTTCGCCTATTGTTTTCGACGACAGAAACCCTTCTGGGACTCTGTGAAAAAATGAGGTTCCGAACGTGCCGAAAGCCAATCCATCCGGAAAGAAAAAGAACGCCGGTCCTTGAAGGCCAACGTTCTTTTTTCTGTATCAGAGCAATCAACCCGGAAAAAGTGGACTCCCTATGTGCGCCGCTGTGGTCTGTTATTGCAGCAGGACATGGATTCCGAAGTCTTGGCTTGTTTATGGCCTGTGCCGGTGACGGACTTCCTGGCCGTCTTTTATGATGATCCATTCCCGCAGACTTATGAGAGGGGAATGGAAAAATAACCACAGATGGCCGCATTCTCAGGTGCAAACAGGGATGCATAAACGACTTGCTGAATCGGGCCGGAGGGGGAGATGCCCTTTTGTGTGAGCTGCTCCTGCACCTGATGCCATACGGTATTCGGCGGTTGTGCCGGCGAAGGCTTCATCAGATAATGGCAGGTCAGATGACGTCCGCCGGGCAGACGTTCCACCACATCATTCAGCGGGATGCCGTACGCTTTTGCTTTGGATGCCGGCACTGCCAGCCCCCAGTAGGCATCACGCAGACAATCTGCCTTTTCCTCATACAGGATCTTTCGGCAGGATTTCACCACCGGCATCCACTCGATCCAATGGGGGAGGAGCGACTGAATGCGGTCGTCGTCCAGAAAATTGTGCTGCTGGCTGTGCGGAAGAAAATAAACATCCTCTGTTTCTTCGAGCAGCAGATAAATGTTTCTGCTGTTCATCCGGCCGAGCCAATGCTCAAATTCTTCATATTCCTGGATCATGGCCTGGTCTCTGGTGATCCGTTGCCGGAAAGCCTCGGCCCGCTCGGCGAGTGCTGTCTGCAGTTCTGTCAGCGAACCCTTGTAGAGCAGGTCATGAATCTGCTGAAGAGGAACATTGTAATTCCGTAAGGAAAAACATTCCAGCAAGGGAATGGATTCGGAAAAAGGATAGTAACGATAACCGTTTTCTGTCGTCTGTGCCTGAAGAAGGCCCATCGATTCATAATGTTTGAGCAAGTCGGGAGTAACTCCCATCTTTTTGGCATAGTCGCCGATGCGATAGTGCCGGATTCGGGGTTTGTCTGCCATGTTTTATCACCTTTTTCCTGCAAGATGCAGGAAAATTATAGCATATATCGCTACAGAGGTGCACGAATCTGTTGATGAAAACGACTGCTTGACCAGGGTGTAACTCCTGCCTTTATAATCATGTTGGTGAATCTTGTATCACTG
>ONVN01000002.1 GCA_900321295.1 uncultured Eubacteriales bacterium | reverse complement strand
TTCCTGAACTACGGCCGCAACGAGTTCGTCATCACGAAGAACTGCGCCGACCCCGGCAAGCTGCTGACCTGGGCGGATCAGTTCTACACCGACCTGGCTTCCCTGCAGACCTACTATGGCTCCATCGGCGACGGAAAGATCGCCAAGAACGAAGACGGCACCTATGAAGTGCTCCTGCCTGCTGCCGATTCCGGCATCAACCTGGACACCTCCTGCTGGACCTTCTCCTTCCGTGATCATGGTCCCAAGTACATGAACAAAGAATTTGAATCCAAGGTTGTTCTGCCCACCACCGAAGGCGACGGCATCAAGCTGGCCGACGACGCTGTGAACGCTGCCTATGCACGCGATACCTTCCCCGTTGTTGCCTACACCGCCCAGGAACTCGACGACATGGCCTTCCTCAGCCCGGACATCACCAGCTACTGCAACCAGCAGTATGCACACTGGGTCACCGAGGGCGGCGTGGAAGAAGAATGGGATGCTTACATTGCCAAGCTGAACCAGATGAGCGTCAATGACCTGATCCAGATCCACCTGGATGCCTATGCCCGCTACATGGGTGAATAATCTTCCCCTTGACGATGCATTGATTGCATGATTCCGGGGCTGCTGCATCGTGCAGCAGCCCCTTTTTCAAAAAAGAGGTGCCCCATGAAAGCGAACGAACTATGGAAGATCCGCCCTGCAGCGCATCCGCAAGCCGTCCTTCAGGGACGAAACTACCGCATCACCGTGCTGACCGACCGGCTGCTCCGCCTGGAATACGAAGAAAACGGCTGCTTCTGTGATACCGCCACCCAGCTTGCGCTGTGTCGGGAGTTTCCGGTGCCCGCCTTTACCGTGGAGGAAAAGGAAGAGGTCCTCACCGTGGAGACAAAGGCCCTCCGCCTCTCCTATGACAAACAGGGCTTTTCCTATCAGGGGCTGACCGTTACCCTGAAAGGGCAGTACACTGCCTATGCCAGCGTATGGCATTACGGTGAACCCAGCAAAACCTTCGGCGGCACCGCCCGTACGCTGGATGAAGCCAACGGCAGGATTCCCCTGGAGGACGGCCTGACCTCGTGGCAGGGGTACACCGTGCTGGATGACAGTCCTTCCATGGGCATGGATGCGGAAGGCCGTCTGCTGCCTGCCCGGCCCCACGGCACGGATCTCTATTTCTTCGGCTATGGCCGGGATTTCCGGAGCTGCATCCGGGACTTCCTGTCCCTGTCCGGCCCCGCCTCGGTCCTGCCCCGCTTCACCCTCGGCAACTGGTGGAGCCGGTATTATCCTTACACACAGGCGGATTATCAGGCACTGATGGAAAAGTTCCATGAGGAAGGTATCCCGCTCTCCGTTTCCGTGCTGGACATGAACTGGCATGTCACGGACATCGATCCCAAATACGGCACCGGCTGGACCGGCTATACCTGGGACCGTGACAAATTCCCGGAACCGGAAAAGCTGCTCGCCTGGCTGCATGCCCACGGCCTGCATGTCACCCTGAACGATCATCCGGCCGACGGCGTCCGGCCCTGTGAGGCCATGTACCCAGAGATGGCCCGGGCCATGGGCGACGACCCGGCCGACGGAAAGCCCTATCCCTATGACGCTGCAGACCCCCGATATCAGGAGGCCTTCGACAAGACCGTTCTCGCCCCTCTGGAAAAGCAGGGCGTCGATTTCTGGTGGCTGGACTGGCAGCAGAAGGGCGGCAGCACGGATCCCGGAATGAATCCGCTCTTCACCCTCAACCACACACGGTTCCTGCATGCCCTCACCAGCGGACTTCCGCCCATTATCCTTTCCCGGTACGGGGGACCCGGCAGCCACCGCTATCCCATCGGGTTCTCGGGTGACACCTGCGCCACCTGGGCTTCCCTGGATTTCCAGCCCTTCTTCACGGCCAGCGCGGCGAACATCGGATACGCCTGCTGGAGCCACGATATCGGCGGCCATATGCATGGAAAGACCGACCCCGAGCTGACCACCCGCTGGGTCCAGTTCGGTACCTTCTCCCCCATCCTGCGGCTGCATTCCTCCTGCAATCCCTTCATCGAAAAGGAGCCCTGGAAATTCCCGGCGGAAAAAGCCGCCGTCATCAAACAGTTCCTGCGGCTGCGGCACCAGCTGGTGCCCTGGCTCTACAGCCAGAACCTCCGCTCCTGCGAGCAGGGCGAGATGCTCCTGCGGCCCATGTATTTTGCTGTCCCCGAGGATGGGGCTGCCTACCAGGCCGGAAACCAGTATATGCTGGGCGACTGCATGACCGTGCGTCCTGTGACTGCGCCTCTCGACCGGGAAGCACAGCTCGCCCCTGCGGACGTTTTCCTTCCGGAAGGCCTTTGGACGGATTTCCTGACCGGAGATCGCTACACAGGCGGGAGGAAACTGGCCATGTACCGTCCTCTGGAACAGATCCCTGTTCTGGTGAAGGCCGGCGGCATCCTTCCCCTGGACGGGGACGAGATTCCCGCCAACGGCACACCCCTCCCTGCCAATCTGCGCCTGCGCTTCTTTGCAGGAGCGGACGGGGTTTCCGAGCTTGCGGAAGACAACGGAAAACTGCCCGCGGACCCTGCCTATGCCCGTGTGACAACAGCCCTTGGCATGAAGTGCGGAAAAGGACTGAAGATCGAAATCGCCCCGCCCGAAGGAGCGACCGGTCTCCTTCCCCCGGACCGGTGCTATACCGTTGAGATTTCCGGCATCGGAAACCAGCTGCCGGATACCTGCAGCTGCAACTATACCGCGCAATATGATGACAGACGGCGTGCACTCATCCTGACCCTCGATGCCGGTGCCCTTCAGGGGGCTGTCCTCACTTGGGATAAACTGCCTCCTGTCCCGGACCTGCCCTGGAAAGACCGTCTGCAGGAAATGCTCCTGCCTGCGCTGATTGATTTCGACCTGAAGGGACAGATTATGGACAGTGCCCGACGGAATGATGACCGTGTCTGTTTCCTGGCCGAACTCCATACCCTTCCCTGCCCGGATATCCTCTTTGGCGCTATTCTCGAACTACTGTCCACCTGCTGATCCCCGACCTTGGAAGGAGAACCCTGCATGAAATATTCTCTTTGTGCTGCTTTTCTGCTGATACTGCTGATGGGCTCCTCCCCAATGGAAAGCTCCGCAGCGCCTGCGCCGTCCTGCAGGGTGTGGGTCGGAGGCAGGGAGCTTTCCACGGTCTATGAAACCGCCGTATGCCATCAGCGGTACTGGGAGGAAAACCCGCCGCTCTCCACGACCCCGGTGGCCATTGCCGTTCAGGAGGGGCCGTATGCGGTGGAGATTGCCTTCACCGGCACCGAGGTGCACTCGGCGGTGGTACGTCCCCTGGCCCTGGGCATTGAGCCGGAAATCCGGGACGGGAAAGTGTGCTTCACCGTGCAGGAGCCGGCCAACCTGACCATCGAAACCAACGGGCAGACCGAAGGCGCGCTGCACCTGTTTCTGGATCTGCCGGATGCGGACAAGCCGCAGGCAGACGCTCCGAAAGTGCGCTATTTCGGTCCCGGCGAATACCGGGATCAGATCATCACCGTCCGAAGCCATGAAACCATCTACCTCGATGAAGGCTGTGTGCTGTACGGCCAGATTTACTGCGGCCTCGGCAGCGATTTCACCATTGCAGGACACGGCGTCCTCTGCGGCAGCATCTATGACCGCTGGAAGGACACGATTGTGCCCGTGAACCTGGCCAACTGCAGCCGTTTCAACATCCGTGACATTACCATCCTGGATCCTTCCGCATGGACCGTCAACCTGCTCAAGTGCAGGGATGCCGTCATTGACAATGTGAAGATTGTCTCTGCCCGCAGCAACAGCGACGGCTTTACCTTCCAGAACTGCACCGATATTCTGGTGAAAAACAGTTTTGTCCGATCCTGGGACGACAGTCTTGTGGTCAAGGGCTATAACGGGGATGTGCACGGGATTACCTTCGAAAACTGCACGCTCTGGACAGACCTTGCCCAGAGCTGTGAAATCGGCTATGAAACCCGCGCAAAGGTCATCGAAGACATCACCTTCCGCGGGATCACGGTCCTCCACAATTTTCACAAGCCTGTGATTTCCATCCACAACAGTGACCACGCACTGGTCCGGAATATCCTGTTTGAAGAGATCATCGTCGAGGATGCCCAGATGGGACTGGGTGACGGAACCCCCTACCTCATTGATTTCACAACCACGGATTCTGTCTGGTCCGCGACCCTCCGGAGGGGCACCATTGACGGTGTGCGCATCCGGAATGTACAGGTGCTCTCCGGCAGGAAACCTTCCATCCGCATCTGGTCCAACGATGCGTCCAGCCGGATTGACCACGTGTACATCAGCGGTCTGAACATCCTCGGGGAAGAAATCACCGGCTTTGACCAGGTCACCTTTGAGGCGAGTCCATACAACGGTGGAGATATTCATTTTGTGTCCGAACATTTTATCCCGTAATCCTCATTTCAGCGAAACCGCGCATGAAAAACAGCAGGCCGGCAATCCTTTGAATCTTCAGGATTGCCGGCCTGTCTTTTTCTTTTTTCAGAGTCTACCCCGTCCTCGGTGCCTGCACGCCGTATCGGTTCAGTACGGTTTTCCGGAAGTGCAGCCCCGGTTCCTGCCGCAGGGAATCGGAACCATCTTTGGACCCCTGCGCCGCATATCGGGAAATCATGAAAAGCCTCAGCTGCGCCTCTGCTCCAGTTCTCTGTTGATCCTCTCTGCCAGCTTCTTCTGGCGACGGTATGTGAAAACGGCAATGATCAGGGCCGTCAGGAGCATGGACAGGATGGCCAACAGCGACGGAAACAGACCTTGACCGGTCGGGATCCATCCGGCAAGAAATGCGATGGCCAGCATCACGGTGCAGCCGGTCACCATGTGAAGGGAAATCTGCACGGGACGGCTCAGTTTTTCCATGGTGTAAAAGATACAGGTAAGGCCGAAACCGAGCCCGATTCCCAAACTGCCCAGCGCCATTTTCGTCACGGAATATCCGGAAGCGGAATAGACACCGCCCATGTTCAGATCGGCGATCAGAGAGCTGATCAGAAACAGAAACGAGGAGATCGCCACGGTTGTCTTGGTGCGCTGCATGATAAATTCCATTCTGTCTTTCTTCGTCATGGTCTTTTCCTCCTAGATTCCAAGATAGTTTTTGAGATCAGGCAGGTATTTTCGGGAAACGTAATCCGACATCCCGTTTTTCATTTTCAAGAGGAGACTTCCTCCGAAACCTGCTTCCACACTCTCTGCATAGGAAAGGTTGACCGCACAGGATTTGGAGATCTGCATGAAGCCGCCGCCCAGCTGATCCAACAATTCATACAGGCGTTTCCGCGTGCTGAACTCTTCTTTCTGCGTATAGAGCATGGTTTTTCCGTCCACGACCCGAATCAAATAGATATCCTGACCGGAAAGCAGAAACGTACGTTCGCTGCGCTCTGCCAGGACAGGTGCGTCTTTTGCCTGCAGAATATCTAGTGCCCGCTGGATTTCCGGTGTTAACCGGTCCGTATAAATGACCGCCCGAGGGAACGTATGCTCCGGAGAAATTTCAATCTTAACCTCCATCCGAGATCTCCCTTCTGCTGAATGTTCATCAGCTTTGTTGGGTACAGTTTAACCGGGGAACGTTCTTTTGTCATCTGTTTTGTGCCAAGAGGCAGAAAAACGCAGGTAAAACGCAGAAACCAGCCACTCAAACTTCTTTCTGTCTCCCTATGGAAAGATTCCGCGGCAGATCATCCTTTGTCTTTCGTCTCTTTTGGCATATCATACGGGGAATTGATGAACGTTCCGCAGAATGGATCTCACGCCTTTCCAACTCCGGGCTGTCCCCCGCGGACAGCCCTATTTTCATGAAAAAACCGCTCTCACAAAGAGAACGGCTTGCGGCATGAGCTGCCGCCATTTTTCATCACTTCAGAATTCGCGATCTTTCTTGAGATCGGACAGGTCGGCAATGGAGGATACTTTCGTTCCAAAAGGATCATGGGAACGGAAGAAGCTTTTGCACATTTGAAACCCCTGAAAACCGTAAGAGCGAATGCATTCATACTGAACAAGCGACTTGAGCGGCTGCAGGATATTCAAGCCTCTCAGCCTTCCGCAGAACAGATACGGCAGACTTTTTGTTTTCCCTCATTCCAAAAATGGAATATCTGTCGGAATGAGCATAGACCACCAACGTATCTTCCATTTCCTGCTTGAACCGGAGAATAACCCACACGCCTGTGCTGGTGACACAGCCCCTCCAATCACAGTCCATATCCATCCTTTCGCAGGAATCCTCAGCCTGCGAAGCACGCAGTTCCGATGCAAACGCTGCAGCATGGGAGGTGTAAATTGATCCCAGATCGCGAAGCGAGCTTTTTCCTTTTTCTTCTCTTCCACAAATCCTGTCACTCTTCCCTTTTGTTTCCCTGCGGCCCGTAATACTTCAGACACAGCATCGTAATATCATCAAACTGTGGCACACCTTCTACAAAATCATCGACTGCAGCATGCACTCCCCGGATCAGTGTTTCCGGGTCCGCATCAGGATGTTCATTCAGTGTATCCGTCAGCCGCTTATCGCCGAACATCACATTCGATCCGTTGGTCGCCTCCGGAACACCGTCCGTGTACACGAACAGGCAGTCGCCGGGGGACAGCTCAAATTCCCTGAGTTCATATTCCGCTTTTTTGCTGACACCTACCAGAATGCTGTGCCTGTATGAGAGCAGTTCGAACCTGCCGCCGGCACGCCGCAGCCCCGGATTCTCATGCCCGGCATTGCAGGCCATGCCGCGGCCCGTGGAAATCTGCACCACAGCCACCCATACCGTTACAAACATCATGGAGGTGTTGTGTTCATAAAGCTGAGCATTCACATGCTGCAGTGCCGTCGCCGGGTCATACCCGCTCATCAGCTGATTCTTGATCAGTGTCTTGGACATCATCATGAACAAAGCGGCCGGGATCCCCTTCCCGGATACATCGGCAATCACCAGGGCAAGATGGTCGCTGTCGATCAGGAAGAAGTCATAAAAGTCTCCCCCGACCTCTTTGGCCGGAGTCATGGAGGCATACAGATCAAATTCCTTCCGGTCCGGGAAAGGAGGAAAATTCGAGGGCAGCATGCTGACCTGGATATCCGCCGCAAGTGTCAGTTCCTTGTCCAGCCGGTCGAGCTCCGAAATCATGGACGCGATTCCTTTCATCTCGAGTCCGACGTCCTTTTCATCCATGACAGCGCGGAGAAAGGAAAACGCATCCTCATCGGGTGTACGCATCCGGGCACGCGCCGTGATCTGAACCTTTTGATCCGGATGGGCAGCATTATGCTCTGACACAGCTTCCTCCACAAGCGAAGAGAGATATTCAATGGTGGACAGGCTTGTCTCCGGGGTAAACATCAGAAATTTGTTCCTGTCAACCCGGATCACGTCTCCGTTCTGATGCAGCACGGAGTGCAGAATCCGAAAGCCGGACTGGATGTCCCCGTCTGTGTCCAGGATCATTGCACACCGTACATCGTTTTTTTCCATGCTGGCCAGTTCCAGCAGGTAGGACACATACCTTTTGTTGTACAGTCCGGATTCCTCGTCCACAAAACGCAGCTCTCCGGTCATGGAAAAATACAGCAGCGTAAGCCCGATGACAAACCCGAGGATCCCGATATCATAATGAGAGATATACTGTGTGCCCGAGGCCATGATCACTGAGATGATCATGGGTGAAACACGAAGAAAGCGGATCTTTGTTGATTTCCGTTCGAAATACCGGATGATGAGGGCAGAAGAACAGAAGGAAACGAATTCGAACGCATAGATGACATACATCAGCGGTCTGAATACCTCCTCGTTCATTTCAGAATACGTAAAGAGAATACCGGTAAACAGATTGACGACCAGAAGCACAAAGATAAGGATGAGCGGTGCTTTCACCAGGATGAATTCATAGCGCTTTTTTACCTTCCCATAAAGCCTGTACTGCACATAGCTCAGCCAGAGATACACCGCCTGAAGGAGAAGGATTTCACCCACGGTTCTGCCGGCCAGTGCGACTGTGTTGCACCATGGTTCCGGCTGCATATACATCGCATTGCAGATAAAAGATGTCACGCATTTTGCCGACACACACAGACTCATCTGGTGAAAAATCCTGATCGGTGCGCTGTCCATCCTTCGAAGCCTGTCCGAAAGAAGCAGGAGAATGATCATTACCAGCAGCGAAGCCGAATCAATATAGCAGGATACAATGGCTTCTTCAACGATCGCGTTCATAGCGCCACCTCATTCGTGATTGGCTTGTTTATCGCGTATACATGCGCCGAGACCAGAAGCAGCGTATAAACAAAGGTTATGCAGGAAACGTTGATATACCATATATTCCATATTGTGCAGGTCCCGATCAGCAGAATTCCGAAAAATACAG
>ONVN01000079.1 GCA_900321295.1 uncultured Eubacteriales bacterium | reverse complement strand
GCTCCGTCCACAGCTTCTCCCCAGGCTTCATGGCCCAGTCATCGCTGTTGAATCTCCTCCAGAGCACGGTTCTTCCGTTCCGGTCGAGATACTGCTCGCTCATCACACCTCCGTTATACGTCTCGATGTCGACAACACAGATCGTGTCATAGCTCTTTCCACCCATCTCGACAGTATAGCTTCCGACCACATCCAGCAGGAAGGGTTTGTCCTTTGCTGTGATCTCATCACCGTTCCGAACAATATCACCCTTTGGGGCAAGATGCGTTTCGTTCCCGCAGTTGTCTTCTCCGAAACCCCAGTTGGGCAGGAAATCGTCGGCATCCAGGAAGGTGTGCAGCTTGGTCACGCCGTTCTCCAGGTGACTCTCCGCAAGGAAGCGGCAGTGCGTATCCGTAAGCTGCGCGACAAACGTCCTCTCGTCACAGTCTTTCCCGTCGATTTTGTTGAACGGCATCGCGTCGTACTCCCTGGATTTGACGATCACACCCTCGATGCCATGGATCTCGGCTGCTCCATCGACCTCAAGTTCAACGTACTCCCCTCTCTTCCTCCCGGGAAAATCATACATTGCCCAGCACAGTTTCTCGCCCTGTTTCGGGACAATGAGGTAGCCCATGAGTTCTTCCCACCTGACCTCGAACGGCGCTCTGCCGTTGGGGATGATCCGGTATTCCGGCATATAGTCCGGCATTTTCTTCATGTTTTCTTCTCCTTTCGGCGGATATGGGTATAATTCTCTGAAATTTCTTCTGGCTGTGTTCAGACGGCTTTTTACGGTTCCCAGCGGAATATGGAGGCGATGGGCAATGTCGCTTTGCTTCATTTCCTCAAAATAGTAAAGAATCAGGATCTGCCTGTCATTTCCTTCAAGCCCATCGATGGTATCCATCACATCCGACGGTTCTGTCAGACCAAACCGGCTTTGCACAAGCTCCGTCTCTGCAAGATCCTCAAGATTCATCACATCCCTGTGCTTCCGGTAATAGTCTGTGCATTTGTGCCTGGCAATGGTGGTGAGCCATGCCTTGAAGCACGCTTTACTCCTCAGGCGGTCAAAACGGCGGAATGCCGTGATATAGGTTTCCTGCAGAATGTCCTCTGCATCTGCAGCTGAATGTACGCGGTAACGCACATAACGTTCGACGGCATGGCGATTCTCCTCGAGCAGTGCTTCAAATTCGTCCATCGGATCACCTCCTTCTGTTTCACGGAATAAAAGCGCTTTCACCTCTATAGACGATTATAACAGCCAAAAGGTTCATTTGCCCCGAAAATGGATGGATGCCACAGAAAAGATGCAGTCATACGATCAAACCCTAAAGACAAAACAGGCGTGACCAACCGATCACGCCTGTTTCATGTCTTTCTATATGGCTGACCCGCCCCGGAACACCTTCCCTGCGGAGAGCGTTCCGGAAAACAGCTTTCCCGTCATGCAATGTTTTTACCGGGATGTTTTCTTTCCGAGCCAGTCCACGACCGCAGCATAGAACAGATAGAGAGAAGTGCCCAGCAGGAGACCTCCGAGAATATCGGTCAGCCAGTGCACGCCGGAGAACAGTCGTCCAAGCACTGTCACCGCCAGCAGAACAGCACAGAGGATGCACAGGACGTTCCCAAGGGTCTGTCCCTTCATTCTTCTCCTGACCTGCTCAAAGGCAGCGAGCAGAAGACAGGTGGCCAGCATGGTGTGCGATGAGGGGAAGGAAGCCTCCAGACCTTCATCCAGGATTACCGGCCGGTAATTGACGATGAATTTTTCAAAGAAAATGTAGCACATGCCCAGGGCAACATAAAGCCCTGCAAGTGCATACAGATCTCGGTCCACCCGCGCCAGGCTTTTGCGCTGCACCATCTGCCATACGCCATAAGCTGCAAACAGAACAGCCGTCAGAATGGCAAGATAGCCGGTGATTTGCGTCACCTTGTAGAGGGACATCTGAAGACCGGTCATCTTGTGGAAACCGGTGTTCAGTCCTGCCAGCCCGATCTGTGCATTCTCGGGACCCACGGTCTGGACATCCACCGTTTTGATCAGTACGATCAGCAGAAGGAACAGCACGAACAGCACACAGGCCGCCGTCATCTTTTTTGTTTTCATAGGGTACCACCTTCTCTATTTTTTCCAGGATTGCCTGGATGCATTTTCCTTATTCCCGGAGGACAGAGGGATCCACGCCGATGGTCACGATCTCAAACGGATGAACCGCCAGCTCTCGGGTCTCGCTTTCCGCGTCTTCCAGCATGTTCAGGGTCCTGACCGCAAACGGGAAGCGGACGGTCGACCGCCGTCCATCCTGTTCGGAAAGACGGATCACAATCTGTTTTCCATCCTCGGAAAGCTTCATCGCCTGCAAATACAGTCCGGAGGCATTCAGCGCACCGCGCAGGGCTTCCGGTACGTCCACGTTCCAAGGACTCATCGGAACATTGTATTCTAGGGACAGCTGATTGACACCTGCCTGTACGGCGTCGCCCGCATGCGGATAAATCAGATAGCAGAAATCATGCGTGCCCATATCACTGGCAATATCCGGACGGATCGTTGCACGCAGGAGGCTCAGGGATACCTCATTGCCTTCCAGGCCGAGCCCATACTTGTTTTCATTGATCACCGCCACTCCGGCGCCTGTCTCCGAGAGGTCAAACCATTTGTGGTGGCACACTTCAAAGCGCGCCTGCTGCCAGGTCGTATTCTTGGTCAGGTCACGGCGGATCATGCCCGCGCTTGTATCGCACACGACTTCCCTTGTCACGATGTCCGGACCGAAATTCACCTTCATCAGACGGTGCTTTTCATGCCAGTCGGCGCAGTGCTCGACTTCGACGCCGCGCTGTCCCTGCAGAAGGCGCAGGGTCATCTTCCAGGTGCTCTTTTCTGTGGCAAACACCACCGTCATCTCCGCCACACGGCTGTCAAGCCAGGTCACATGCAGCGGTTCCTGAATCTTCAGCGGGTAGGATACATCCTTGTAGTTGGGCAGGATATCCCATGCATCATAGACGCCAGGATTGTCCGCATAGAGGTGCAGCGTATTAAACCCGCAGCCTTCCCTGACCCATTCCCTGTCCAGGACCAGGTCCCTGTAGGAGGCAAAGGATCCATCCTGGCGCAGATGCAGGTCCGCCTCAGCGGTCTGCACATGCAGGCCCTGTTCTTCCTCCGTGATCCGGATCCAGTCTTCCTTTCCACGAAGCGGTGCAGGTCTGACCGAGGACAGGCCTTCCGCTTCCGCCTGCATCCATGTGCCCTTCCGGCCGTGACGCACATTCGCGCCATCTTCGCCTTCCACAAACACGGGCAGTTTTCTCGCCGCATTCAGGGTGTTGAACAGCCTGCCATCCGAAGGCAGAGCAGCCTTCAGCATTTCCAGCTGTTTCTCCACTTCATGGTAGTCCGCCATAGCGTCTTCATAAACCGGATTGATATGGGAACCGGGCAGAATGTCATGGAACTGGTTGAGCAGGACTTTCTTGTAGGCCTCGCGGATTTCGTCCGCAGGGTATTCTGTTCCTCCGAGCATGGCAAGGGTGCGCAGGATTTCTGTCTCACGCAGGGAGAACTCCAGCATCCTGTTCATTTTCTTGATGTTTGCCTTTGTGGTGAAGGTGCCGCGGTGCATTTCCAGGTACAGTTCCCCGTCCCAGGTAGCCAGTTTCGGGTTATCCTTCAGGTTTTTGTGCAGGAATTCCGCGCCGCCCATGATTTCCGTCTTGGGCATCACGGAAACCTTCGGGAAGCGCCGGACCATCTCCAGCATTTCCTCCGTCACACCGGAACCACCGTCACCGTAACCGTACATGCTCAGGGTCTGTCCGCCCGTTTCCTTGTCCTGATAGGCTTCCCAGTTTTCCTGAATCTGGCTGGGCATATTCCAGGTAATGAAGTGGGTCGGCGGCACGCATGCATAGACTTCGCTCCCGTCAATGCCTTTCCAGATAAAGTTGTTGTGCGGAAAGCGGTTTGTGTCATTCCAGGTACTCATCTTGTTGGATACGAAGTAATCCACACAGCTCTTCTTCAGGATCTGCGGCATAATCCAGCTGTTGCCGAACACATCCGGAAGCCATGCATTGTCCAGGGTCTTTCCGAAGGCCCTGCGGAAGAAATGCTGACCGTAGAGGAACTGCCGGACCAGGGATTCTGCCTGGGGCACATTGCAGTCCGGTTCAACATACATGGCGCCGACCGGTTCAAAGCGGCCTTCGCGAACCTTTTCCTTCAGTTCTTCAAAGAGCTCCGGATAGTATTTCTCAAGGGTTTCATAGGTATATGCCTGCGTATGGGTATACCGGAATTCAGGATACCGGTCCATCAGACGCATCTGGATGAGAATCGTGCGGGCATTCTTGTGCACGGCATGAATTCTGCGCCAGTAATAGGCAATATCCAGATGGGAATGCCCCACCAGTGCTACATCGCCGCTTCCCTTGAAGTCCGTATTCTCATAGATGACCTTCTGCACATATTCGGCCGCTTCATCAATGCCTTCCCAGGTCTCAAAGTCAATGGCGTCCAGTGCATGAGACAGCTCCCTGTACAGAAAATGCCGGTAATCTTCATTGAAATACTCTGAAGCAGCAATATCCATCAGCAGGATGTAATCGTAAATCAGGGACTGCAGGTTCTCACGGATCGTCACCAGATACGCGCCTTCAAAAATCTGGCGGCAGCCGCGCTTGGCCAGCACCATGGGATTGCGTTCATCATCCGGTTTGGAGCGGTTGTACGCTTCGATCTCAATGTCGATCGCATCGCCTGTAAGGAAAGGCGTGAGATAGACACGCTCACGGTTCGGGTCCAGACCGCCCGCATACTTTCCGTTGATTTTCACAATCATTTCTGCAGCAGTGGAGAGGTGCAGATACAGTTCTTTTCCCTTCATCCTCTCGGGAATCCGGATATGCCCACGGATGAAAGCAGTGCCGTCCGGCGTGAAATAGAGATCTCCCTTTTTCAGGGGGCGGTAATCCGGGTCATCGAAAACGTACTCGTTTTCCGAAATCTGTCGGGCGTCCCTGATCTGCAGGTCTTCAATCTCTTCTCTGTCAAGAATCAGTCCGCGCTCCAGCCAGCCAAAGCGGAGATCGGTCCATTCTTCCGGCCGCATGCTGCGACGCACGACTTTTACATGTGCCATAGACGTTTCCTCCTCTTTACTTTACATCCCAGAAAAACGGCTTTTTGCGTATCGCCTGGATCCGGACTTTTTCGCCCAGCTGCTGCTCTATTTTCTCTTCCATCCATTTTGTGCAGCGGTCCAGAATATGACATTTTGAGCATTCTCCCCTGAAAACGAGCGTCAGAACCCCATCTTTGCATTCCACAAACTCCACCCAGCCGCCGTCTCCGCGAAGGCGCGGTGCGAGCACGTTTTCCACATACTCCTGCATGGTATTTCTCCTCTCACAGATACTGTGTGTCATCCTTTCCCGGATGATAGACAAGGGTCAGATCTCCGCATATAAGCGTATCATGTTGATACACAGGATGCAAGGACCTGCAGTAGGTCTGAAACGCATCCAGCCCGGGATACTCACGACCGCCCATCACCACAAGGCATGCGGTATCGGACCCGGCAATCCGCTCCTCGCAGTCGGTGTTCATGCCCGTCCACGCCTCGCGCTTCCCGCTCGTCCAGAAACCGATCAGGCCATGCCCTTTGCGCAGAAACAGCCAGTCCCCTGTATCCCGGACTTCCTCAAACCGGCATCTTGGAGCATACAGGTGAATATAGTGCAGGGGCTGTTCCCGTGGAATTCTGTAAATCATGCCCAGCATGCCGCCCTCCTGCTTCAGCGCCGGCATGCTTCCGTTTCCATGCCAGTAACCCGGACGCATGTCCCCGCCCTCCGAGGAAGAGCCTGGATGGTTGACAAAGATAGCAGCTTCCCCATCGAGTGCTGCATACCACATGTGCTGCTGGTATCCATAGGTTCCCGGCTGAAAATCCGTGGTTCCATGGAAACACTCATTATATGACTTGGTAAAGTGATGGCTGGAAACATCTGCGTCCGGCAGACGGCATATGTTTTTCCATCTCGTAAACGGCCCGCGGGGTGAGGCCACGCTCGTCAGACACCAGTCCGGGTGTTTTTCAAGCACAATTTCGGCATTGCCTGTCACATAGCGTGTGCTCACAGGCTTCCGCATGAGTTCAATGAGACCTTCCGGAATCCGGTAGCGGCTTGTGGCATAAAACCCGAGCCATCCTTCTCCGAAATCATAGGGCAGTGAAGGGTCGATCAGGTTCATCAGCGCCATGGCACCCTGTTTGAACGGATACAGGACACCCCGGTAGACACGTCCCATCGGAGCAATAATGCCGTTTTTGAACGTGTGCAGCGCGAGCATCCTCAGCAGTCGGTCCGTCACGGCCGCAGCACGCTGTGCAATCTCTTCATCGCTGTAATCCACCACGTTGATCAGGGCCGCGAAGGTCACGCACATATACACGGTGGAAAGGAATTCCTCAAAGCCGTTCTGCTCAATGTCCTCCAGCCATTCCAGGACTTTTTTCCTTCCGAAGGCGTGGAGTTCTTTTCCGGTCATCCCGGCAAGCGGGAAAAAATCGTCCGGGAACATTTCGCCGGCATGCATGGCACTTGCATAGAACATGAGACAATGGTTTTCGCTCCAGAAGCACATCCCGTCAAACCCGTCCATGTCCATCCAGTACCGGTAATTCAGGATCGCTGCATGGGCCCGCTCATAGGTTGCCCGGTCAACTTCGTAATTTTTCAGATAGCGGATGAGACCGCACATCAGAAAATCTGAGCAGTCCACGCGCATCTCGATCAGTTCCAGCATCTCCTGCATGAGCCGGGCATCATCCTTGGATGTATCCCCAAGATATTTTCTGGCCAGCATATTGGAAACCGGAAAACCGAATTTCTCGCCACGGCTGAGGGTTTCCACGTCGGCAATTCGTCTGTAGATCGCCTGAAGATTCTCCTCATAGGAAAGAGGTGGAACCATCACGGACGGAACAATCTGCTCCGTTCGCTCAAACTGTCTGTGCATGCACCCGAAGGAAGCAGGGACTTCAAGGGTCACATACGCTTCACCCTGCTTTAATTCCGCCTGTTCTTTGCCGTCAAGGGCCTCCCAGACCGCCGGAATACGGCATTTTGCCAGGTCAGGGTCACTGTGTCTGTACGTCATCCTTGTGCCAACCGGTGCAGCTTCCGGGAAGATCAAGGCCGCCTTTGTCAGATGGGTATTTTCCAGAAAGTCCAGGATCCGCCTGGCTTCCACACCGGCCCCCCTGTCCGGAAGATCCACCGTCAGCCCCTCCGGTGCATCCAGGATCTGGAGACCGACAACACTTCTTGTGTCCCGGACGCCAAGGGTTTCGCAGGCAAGATACAGCGGGTTTTCCCCTGCCCTGAGTTCAAGCCGGATCGTTGCGGACTGAATGGGTTTGTAGACCGGCGAGGCAATCCCTCCGATTTTTTCCCCGCGCAGATATAGGTCCACCGCAGCATACGACCAGAGCACGGCTGTAACCTGGCAGTCCTCCGGCACACAGAGCATAGTTGCCGCATCAAACCATACACGGTGCATGGTCGAATAAAAATCCGACAGGTTCACAAACGTGCATTCTTTTCCGCACACAACCTGCCAGTTCTGACCGAGCCGTCCCGGTTCTCCGGCTTTCAGGTTTCCGGTCGTCCTGACCGGAAGATGCTCTGCAATGATGCTTCTGAGATACGCTTCATACCGCAGCTGGTTCGGGTCCCGGACACTGCTTTCATAGGGGTCTGCTTTCGGTCCCTGCACCATCCATGCCGTGATAAAACCATCCCTGTCTGTCCGCCATGTCTGCACAGACATTCCTCCATTCTTCGAGGTATTATCCCGTTCCGCTTCTGTTCTGTCAATGCAGAATATGCAGAACCATGCAGGCATCTCTTCCCGTTCCGAGCTGCGGGTACTGCCTGCATGATCCTGAAAAAGAGAGCCTGTGCAAAGCACAGGCTGCCCATATTTGTCTTAACCCTTGACAGCACCTGCCGTCAGGCCGCCCATGAAGAACCGGCTGAAGCAGCAGAAGACAATCAGAATCGGGATAATGGCGATGGTTGCACCGGCAAACATGATGTTCCAGGCTGCGGCACCATCCCCTGCATTTTTCAGCATATTGACACCGACGGTCAGAGGACGCATCAGCGGCTTGGTCATCGTGAAGACCATCGGCATGATGTATTCATTCCATCCCTGACGGAAAGACAGGATGGCAATGGTTGCCATGACAGGCTTCAGCATCGGAATGATGATGTTCCAGTAGATTCTGAAGAAGGAGCAGCCGTCAATCCTTGCCGCTTCATCGAGTTCCTTGGGAACCGAATTCACATAACCACGGCACAGGAAGATATAGGTCGCCTGGCCACCGCCGATGGAGAACAGAATCACAGACCAGAGGGAGGAATTCATCTTGACTTTGACAGCCAGCTCATACAGGGGGCGCAGAGAAACGGAACCCACATTGATGAACATGAAAGCTGTGAAGATTCCATAGATGACTTCTTTTCCCGGGAAGGTCTTTCTGGAAAAAACATAGCCGGCCATGGTGGATACCACGAGGGAGCCGGCCATGACGCCGACACTCAGGAGGATACTGTTCTTGGTATAGACTGCAAAGTTGGCCTGGTTCCAGGCATCGATATAGTTCTGCACGACCCACTTGGTCGGGAACACATTGCTTCCGCCGCGCAGAAGTTCAGCATTCTCCTTGAAGGAGCCCAGAACAATATAGACTACCGGGAAAATGACCAGCACGGCGAAAAACGCCAGCAATACCCACAGAACCGCGCGGATGGCCTTCTGCTGAGGAGAATAGACGATTCTTGCCTGATTCTTTGCCATTGTCCGCACCTCCTTACATGACATCGTCAAGCTTGCGTGCCACCAGATTGTAGATGATGGTCACAGCGCCGACGATGACAGCTGCCACAACGCTCAGAAGTGCGCCATAGCCGATCTGTGCCTGAGAACCGGCTTCCGCAGAGAAGATGAGGTTGTAGATGTACAGGAACATAACATTGGTTCTGTTGCCCGGTCCACCGTTGGTGAGAACCATGATGGCTTCATAATCCTTGAATGCGCCGGTAATCGCCAGCATCAGAACAACCTTCAGCACGGGGGCCAGCATGGGAAGGGTGATCTTAAAGAAAGTCTGGACCGCATTGGCTCCGTCGATTCTGGAAGACTCATACACATCTTCGGAAATGCTCGTCATGCCCGTGACAAAGTAGAGCATATAGTTTCCGAAGCCGCCCCACACTGACATGATGGTGACTGCCGCCATGACAACCGCAGCATCCGTAAGCCATCCAATCGGTGCCGAAGCATTGATGATACCGATTTTGGCGAGAATACCGTTGAGAATGCCGTTCCCGGTGGCAAAAATGAAGGTAAAGATCATGCCCGAAATGGAGCTCGAGATAACGGTCGGCATGAAATAGACACCGCGGAAGAACGAAGAGCCCCGCAGCTTCTGGTTCAGCAGAACGGCCATGATCAGTGCAAGCGGAATTATGAAGATCAGTTTCAGAGCAGCATATTCGAAGGTGGTCCCGACACTGCCCCAGAACTTGGCATCCGCCAGCATGCGCTGAAAGTTTCGAAGCCCGGTATACGTAGCCTTGAAACCGTTGTAGTTATAGCATACATAGCGGAAAATCCAGATAAAAGGATAAATCGAGCAGACGCACAGGAAAAACAGGGACGGAGCCAGCATCAGGCCGGCAGAGAGGCCGCCGCTTTCCTTCAGACGCATCTTTTTGTTCACGGGCCGGGACGGCTTATCCGTGATCGTTACCTTTGTCATGGGCAGATGCACTCCTTTTCATTAAATAAATGGCTGCCTGCCATGAGATACAGCAGGCAGCCACAGCAGGCCGAAGCCTGCTGGTTCCTTATTTGTCCAGGTAAGTGGCAGTGCCAGCGCTGGGATGGAGCGGATCATAGTCAGCAATCACAAGGCGCTTCACGGTGCCGGAAAGGATATCTTCCTCATAAGCTTCGTTGTAGCGGGTGTTCAGGTCTTCGATGGCTGCGTCGATTTCGACATAACCCATGACGGCGTTCCAGAGAACAGTACGATAGTTGTCGCCGGACAGGTTGATCGTGGGAACAGTGGGATATACGGATTCATAGGGCAGCAGGGAGAAGTCCGCCATACGGCCGGTCTTGGTCTTGTCCATGATGCCATCCATATAAGAGGTGATCGGCAGGGAGTAGCCACCCTCGAGATAGCCCTTCAGGAATTCTTCAGACTGGAAGAACTTGATAACCTGCCATGCTGCATCCTTGTGCTGGCAGCTGGACATCATGATGTAACCCTTGTTGGGGTTAACCTGCAAAGCACCCTTGATTTCGCCGTTCAGAGAAGGAACAGGAGCAACGCCCCATTCAAAACCTTCAACCGGGAACTGCTGTGTGAAAACGCCAGCTTCCTGGGAAGCATTTCCCCACAGAGCGAAAGCGCCGCCGGCAAAGAGAGCGCGCATGTTGTCCACACCCTGCTGATCCGGGTAAGCAACAGCCACGAGTTCACGGCCTTTTTCAAGGATCGGCTTGTAGCCGGAGAAATCGAACTTGCCGTTGACATAGTCATAGTAATAGATACCGGATACCTGAGCCATCATTTCGAGCTGACGCTCAAAAGGAGAGGAAGAAGTGAAGCCGATGCCGTAGTAGCTGCCAGCGCCTGCTTCTGTGATCTTCTTGGCCAGAGCAATGTATTCGTCCAGGGTTGCAGGAATGCCTTCAGCACCGGCTGCGGCAACCAGATCCTTATTGTATTCAATGCGTACGCCGGAACGCATGCTGGAGGCTACCCAGTAAATATCGTCGCCCAGAGCGTTGAGGCCTTCATACTTGTGTTCGAAGGGCTCATTGACCTTCTGATATTCTTCATCCGCCTGGATGTAGGGAGTCAGAGACTCGATGGCGCCATATTCAGAGAAATTCTTGATGTCAATGGACTGGCCAACCAGGTCCGGAGCTTCGCCACCCTGATAAGCAAGCAGAATGGACTGTTCAAAGTTGTCTGTCATGATGGTCATCTGGATTTCGATGTCCTCATGCTCGGCATTGAACTTTTCGATCATCGCTGTCATGTAGGCTTCATCATGACGGTCATTGGACCAATAGGTAACAACGGTCTTGCCATCTGCCATAGCCGGTACAACGCTCAGAACAGCGATTGCAACAAGCATGCATGCAAGAACAAGGCTCAGGGTCTTCTTCATAACAAAGATTCCTCCTATTCATTTACTTATCCCGACTGTTTTGGGGAAAGCATCTTTATATTAATTCAGACTTCCCACTTGAAAATAGCCAACGGACCTTGAAAAAACTATAAGAGCCAAGTTGAAATATCATCAAGCAGCTTTCAGATGCAATGCATGCTGGTAACTGAACGGCAAACGGGCGATGAATTCACTCACGAATTCATCCAACTGATCATCCGCCAGTCCGAAGCGTTCCTGAATCATCTGCAGCATCATGTCAAGGATGAGCTGAAGCGCATGCCCAAAGGTGATATCTGCCAGTTCATCGATCATAAGAAGAAACAGTTCACTGATCGTCCGGTCATCGCTGTTGTTCCGTTGTTGCAATGATAGTAGCATATATCGGATGAAGACCAGGGAAACATGTGCAGTCAGTGCATCATAGGAAAGACTGTGACATTCGCT
>ONVN01000320.1 GCA_900321295.1 uncultured Eubacteriales bacterium | reverse complement strand
GCCTGCTTCCTGAAATTGCCATCCGGGTTTCCGAATGGGTCGGTATTCAGAGTCCGGCAAACCTTGTTTTTCTGGTTGTGATCTTCCTGCTGATCATCAAACTGTTCCTTATGGATCATCAGATTTCAAAGCTTCAGGATCAGCTGACGCACACAGCGCAGAATATTGCGATTGAAAGGCTGAAACAGGAAGACAAAGAGTCCTGACATCGGCTGGGGATCCTGAGATCCTGCAACAGCAGGGGAGAGATTCCATGGAAGTCTGAACCTCCTGCGGTGGAATGATGTATTGGGAGATGATTCGATGAAAGCCGTTATTCTTGCAGGCGGTTTTGGAACACGTTTTTCAGAAGAGTCGCAATACAAACCCAAGCCTATGATTGAGATCGGGAATATGCCGATTCTCTGGCATATCCTGAAATGCTATTCGCACTACAACATCAATGAGTTTGTTATCTGTGCCGGTTATAAGCAGGATATGATCAAAAAATGGTTTTCTGATTATTTTCTGTATACCTCGGATGTCACTTTTGACTTTACGAAGGAAAACGCCGAGGACCGGATTATTATACATAACAGGAAAACGGAGCCATGGAAAGTAACGGTGGTGGATACCGGACTGGGGACGATGACCGGCGGAAGAATCAAACGCATACAGCCCTATATTGGTGATCATACGTTTCTGATGACTTATGGTGATGGCGTTTGCGATGTGAATATCAGCAAGCTGATTGAATTTCATCATACGCATCACAAGCTGGCAACGCTGACTTCGGTAACGCTCCAGCAGCAGAAAGGCATTCTGGATATCGGAGGCGATAATGCAGTGCACGCCTTCCGCGAGAAAAATGCCTCCGATGGCGCATCCATCAATGCAGGTTTTATGGTTATGGAACCGGCAGTTTTTGACTATATTGAAGGCGATGCCACCGTTTTTGAACGGGAGCCTCTGGAAAGACTGGCGGCCGAAGGCCAGCTGATGAGCTATGCACATCATGGCTTCTGGCAGTGCATGGATACAAAACGTGAGCATGATTATCTGCAGAAGCTGTGGGCCAGCGGGAGTGCTCCGTGGAAAGTGTGGGAATAAGCATGTTGAATCTGGACTGGTATAAGGGCAGACGGGTTCTTGTGACCGGGCATACAGGCTTCAAGGGGAGCTGGATGTGCCGCCTGCTTAAGAAAGCTGGCGCAGAAGTGACAGGATATGCATTGGATGCACCAACGGATCCGTCACTCTTTGCTCTTTCATCTCTTGCAGAGGATATGCATGATGTGCGCGGAGATGTGAGAGATCTGGAGCGTATGCAGAATGTGTTCCAGCAAGCCCGACCCGAGGTTGTGATTCATCTGGCTGCCCAGCCCATCGTCCGTGAAAGCTATCGTGAACCACGGCTGACGTATGAGACCAATGTCATGGGAACGGTCAACCTGTTTGAATGTGTACGTCATACCCCGTCGGTCCGATCAGTCGTCAACGTGACGACAGATAAAGTATACCTGAACCGCGAATGGCCGTGGGGATACCGTGAAGACGAGATGCTGGATGGGTTCGACCCTTATTCCAATTCGAAATCCTGTTCTGAACTTGTGACCCATTCCTATGTGAGCAGTTTTTTCAGCACTGCAGATGCGCCTGCAGTTTCCACTGCCCGTGCAGGGAATGTCATCGGCGGGGGAGATTTTGCCATGGACCGGATTATTCCGGACTGTGTAAGAGCGGTAACCCGCGGTGAGACCATCCGGATCAGAAATCCGTATTCCACCCGTCCATACCAGCATGTGCTTGAACCCGTTTGCGCCTATCTTATGATTGCGCAGTGCCAGGCAGAGGATAAAGGAAAGGCCGGTTGGTACAATGTGGGCCCTGATGATGCAAGCTGTGTGACGACAGGCGACCTGGTGAGTATGTTTGTTCAGGCATGGGGAGAAGGGGCGTGCTGGGAGAATGTTTCTGAAGTGAATGCCCCCCATGAGGCCCATTTTTTGAAACTGGACTGCTCAAAGATCAAGACAGTGTTCAGCTGGAAACCTGTCTGGGGCATCGAGGAAGCAGTCGGAAAGACCGTTGAGTGGACGAAAGCATGGGTAAACCACAGGAATATCGCGGATGAAACAGACCGTGAGATCGATGCCTATTTGCAGGAGATGTGAGTATCATATGCAGTGGAAGACCGAAGAAGAGGCCCGCAAGGTAATCAAGGATATGGTGACTGACTATTACCATCAGTTCAAGGAAAAGAAGAAAGAGTTTGTACCCGGGGACAGGATTGCCTATGCTTCACGTGTCTTTGATGAAAAGGAAATGTGCGCGCTGACAGATGCCGCACTGGATTTCTGGCTGACGACGGGAAGGTTTTCAGAACAATTCGAGCGCGAATTCAGCAAGTGGCTCGGGGTGAAATGGGCACATCTTGTCAACTCCGGCTCATCGGCCAATCTGCTTGCTTTTATGGTGCTGACGGCTCCGGAACTGGAAGAACGCCGCATTCTTCCGGGAGACGAAGTCATTACCGTTGCCTGCGGTTTTCCCACAACCATTGCACCCATCATGCAGTATGGGGCGGTTCCGGTCTTTCTGGATGTGACCATTCCACAGTACAACATGGATGTTTCAGCGCTTGAGAAGGCTCTGTCTCCTAGGACAAAGGCTGTTATGATTGCCCATACTCTGGGAAATCCATTTGACCTGAAAACGGTTCTGGCCTTCTGCAAAGAACACGGACTATGGCTGATTGAAGACAATTGTGATGCTCTTGGCAGCCTGTATACAATTGATGGTGAAACCCGTCACACCGGAACCTGGGGAGACATCGGAACAAGCAGCTTTTACCCTCCGCATCATATGACGATGGGCGAGGGCGGGGCGGTTTATACCAGCAATCCGATACTGCACAAGCTGATCCTTTCCTATCGGGACTGGGGACGCGACTGCGTATGTCCTTCCGGACATGATAATTTCTGCGGCCATCGATATGATGGACAATATGGCGAGCTGCCTTTCGGATATGACCATAAATATGTGTACAGTCATTTGGGGTACAACCTGAAGGTGACGGATATGCAGGCAGCAATCGGGTGTGAGCAGCTGAAGAAATTCCCGGGCTTTATACAGAAACGACGGGAAAACTGGGATCGTCTGCACCACGCACTGGAGGATCTGGGCCATGTCCTGATTCTCCCGGAAGCCGCTGAGAACAGCCAGCCGAGTTGGTTTGGCTTTATGATGACACTTCGGCCGGAATGCGGACTCGACCGCAGACAGGTGGTAAGCTATATTGAGTCTCAGAACGTGCAGACGAGAATGCTCTTTTCAGGAAATATTCTCCGGCATCCTGCCTTTGACACGATTCGCGGGACGGATGCATACCGTGTGATCGGCGATCTGAGAAATACCGATCTGATCATGGAGCGAACCTTCTGGGTTGGTGTATACCCTGGAATGTCCAACGCCATGATCGATCATATGGCAAAGGTCATCCATGAGGCATGTGGGGCGTGATACGATGAAAGAGAAGCTTCAGCATCTGCTGAAGATGCTGGAAAACAGCCGTCTTGCTCCATTGATACAGTTTGTGAAATTTGGACTGGTTGGTCTGTCCAATACGGCGATATCCTTCGGAACAGAAATGCTGTGCTATTACTGGCTGATGCGTGATGCACAGTTTCCCGGTCTTTGCGCTTTTCTGACGGGGCTGGGGATTGAAGTGACCGGAGAACAGGTCCGCATTACCCTGACGACTGCCATTGCTTTTCTGATCTCTGTTACGAATTCTTTCTACTGGAACAGCCGATATGTGTTCCGGAAAGAAAAGCGGAGTACAGTCGGGGAGCTGGTCAGAGCCTATTTCAAGACGATGGCGAGCTATGCATTAACTGGGATTGTTCTCAGTCCGGCAATCAAAATCTGGCTGAGTGGGGCAGGAATCCCTTATTATCTTGCCAGTCTTCTTTCAATGGTTGTCACGATTCCTCTGAATTTTGTGATGAACAAATTCTGGGCTTTCCGGGAGAAAAAACGAGATGCCTGAAAAGCCGGGAGACAAACATGCAATGGATCATCCGTCCGGAAAACGAAATGGGAGAAATGAGACATGTCAGCTGAACAAAAAAACAAGAAACTGGTCAGTATCATGGTGCCATGCTTCAATGAGGAAGAAAATGTGGTTGCTATTGCCGGCGCAATTGTGGACCAGATGCAGCAACTTCCCCAATACGATTATGAAATCCTGTTTATTGACAACTGTTCAACCGACGGGACGAGGAATCTGATCCGGACAGTCTGCGCACAGAATCCCAGAATCAAGGCAATTTTTAATGTCAAGAATTTCGGGCAGTTTAACAGTCCGTATTATGGTATATGCCAGACCAGCGGGGACTGTACCATTTCCATCTGTGCGGATTTTCAGGATCCGGTGGAAATGATTCCGGTTTTTCTGAAATATTGGGAAGAAGGTTATCAGATCGTCTGTGGCGTGAAGACGTCTTCCAAGGAAAACAAGATGATGTACTGGCTGCGCGGCGTGTACTATAAACTGATCAGAAAATATTCTGAAGTTGAGCAGATCGAACAGTTTACCGGATTTGGTCTTTATGACCGGTCCTTTGTCAATGTCATGCGTCAGCTGAATGATCCCACGCCGTTTCTCCGCGGAATTGTTGCCGAGCTGGGCGGAAAGCGGAAAGAGGTTCCGTATGAACAGCCCAAGCGCAGGGCAGGAAAAACACACAATAACTGGTACACGCTGTATGACGCAGCTATGCTTTCGGTTACCAGCTATACAAAAGTCGGGATGCGTATGGCTG
>ONVN01000027.1 GCA_900321295.1 uncultured Eubacteriales bacterium | reverse complement strand
TGCACGATTCCATGCTGATGGCATTGTTCCAACCCTTTGCACAGATCGATTCCCATCCTGAGAATCTCTGTTTCAGATAATACTTTGTCACTGAGATAACTTCGAAGAGGCCGGAGCAGTTCCATGCGGATCAGAACAGTACTTGTGTCCGCACCATCCTGCCTGATCGCATAATCCTCAATGCTGACAATGTTCGGCATGCCCTTCAGCTGCTTCATTCGCTGAATTCCGTGCAGAACCTTTTCAACCTCTTCATTCCGGACAGGCATCACTTTCACGGCTGCCTGCTGATCCGGATGATTCCTGTTCACTGCGCGGTAAACCCTGCTCCAGCCGCCAATCCCGATCAGCTCCGCCGGTTCCCATTCCGGCCATTCCTTGATTTCACGGTTGTTCAATCCCCCTCACCCTGCCTGTCCAGTGCCATCTCCATCACATTGTTATAGGTTTCCATCGGATCCGCGGAAGCAAGCGCAATTAGCAGATAGCACTCATACGGGTCCGCCTCATACACCGGGCCGTATCCGCATTCCTCCAGAATCGGATTCATGAAATGCCGGAACTGTTCCGAGCGTTTTGCCGGATCCGGATTCATTTCCGCACCGGTCTGCAGATAAAAGCCGAGTGTCAGAAGATCATATCTCTCCGGTTCTTTTTTTCCCGACAGCAGCAGATGCTGATGGAGTCGCGTAAACCGTTTGTCCCCGAGTTCCCTTTTCACGCCCGGTTGCAAAGAAATCCTGAGGTTCCCGTAACGGTCTTTCTGAACCGGAGGACAGAAAACCCGCTCCACATCGGCCTGCGTGACTTCCCTCTGAATTGCCCCTGAGGATTCCAGCACAATCTTTTTTCCAGTAGAAGCATACAGCTTTCCAAACCATTCACGCGTTTTCCGCAGGGCGGCCGGTTCCTGTTCTGCCCGGAACAGTCCTGTCAGCAGTTCCAGGTCCTCCCGGATCGTCCGGCGGGACTGAAGGCGGTCAGCAGGCTGCGTTCTCATAAGCCGCTCTTCCAGGCCTTCCTGTCCTTTTTCAAACTGATCCCGCAGCTGCTGCATCTTTTCCCACCCGTAGCGATGCTCAAAGCAGTACTGGCAGATCCCTTCCAGCGGATCGTCCGGATGCATCCGATGGTCATGCAGTGCCTCCATGAGAAACAGATCCACTTCCTCGGGCATCATTCCCAGTCCAAAACCAAGAAGAAGGACGGTTTCCCTTCCAACAGAATACTGTTCAAGCCATCTCCTTGTCACCGTTGCCAGACGGATGTCCGGGTTCTCCAGCGATGCCGGAACACCGTTTTCCCGGAAAGCATCCATGATCGTCCGCATGTATTCCTTAACCGGGATCTCTGAAAAATGGCCGTTCATGCTGCTGTTGACATAGATATACCGCTTCAGATAATCTCCGAACGGAATAGCCCGGATTTCTGTACGCATTTCGTTATAGAAGAGCGGAACCGATGCTTCACTGTTTTGCAGTTCTTTCTCCAGTTCCTTCCGCTTTCTGGTTCTCCTAACTGTAAAGCTGAAGCTTCTCTCTTCATCTACAGGCAGGAAATTCATCATAAGGATTGCCCCCCATTCAGATGATTCGATGCAACCTGTTTATGTCTTATTTAACACGTCGTTACAGAATGATAAAAGAAAGTATACCATATTTTATGTGTCCTTCGTTTAGAAAATGATACTATGGTCTATAGCCCATACGCCTGCCTTCACGCCTTGGGAACACGGGAATCATTGGCTGTCCGCTGCATTTGATCATTGCATGTCCGATTATCCTATGCTATGATTTATATCACCAAGCGCATAACCGCTCATATATAGGGGGGCAGGTCCGCAGCATCCGCTATCCGGAATCTTTCCGCCTGCTGTCCTGCCTGCCACGCAGAACACCTGTCACTGACTGATCAAATCCATGAAAAGGAGAAATCCAAGATGACAGCAAATGAAAACCTGATGCAGATGTACTATGCCATGCAGCCGGATGCCCTCCGGGAAACTGCGAACCAGGCGGAAACCATCCTTACCGGTATTGAAAAAGCCCTGGAAGGGCTGCATCCTGAAAAGGTCTTTCTGCTGGGGATCGGCAGTTCCTTCCACAGTGCCCGTCTTGCAGAACTCGAGTTTCGCACACTGTCCGGTCTTCCCGTGGAGAGCGTGACCCCGGAGACAGCCGAAGTCCGCCTTCAGGAAATGAACCCGCAGACACTGGTCATCGCTGTTTCACAGAGCGGGACCAGCACCAACACACTGTCCGCTGTCAAACAGATGAAAGCCCAGCGGGGCTGCCCTGTCTTCACCGTCACCCAGGGGCTTTCCTCTCCCCTTGCGGCCGAATCCGATGCGATCATTCCGCTGTGCATTCCGGACGAGAAAGCCGGTCCCAAAACCATGGGGGTCGTGGCTACGGTCTGCAGTCTGCTCCTCGCAGCAGCAGCGATCCGCGGCGACAAAAAAGCCTGCGAAGACCTGATCAAAGATTTCCGCGCTGAGGCAGACGCCATGGAAGCCAACATCCCGGCAGCCCGCGACTGGGCTCTGTCTCTGAAAGATCAACTCTCTGCAGAAAGTGCATGGATGGTTGTCGGCCAGCGGGCAGCTTTTGCACCGGCCGGAGAATGTGCTCTGAAACTCATTGAAACCGTCCGCCGCATTGTGACCTGTCTGGAACTGGAAGAAGCGGTCCATGGACCTGCGGCTTCCTTCATTTCCAAACCTGCCCTGATGGTTCTGCATCTGCCCTGGGAAGACGCGGTCCGCCCCGAAGCGCTCTGCGGCTCATGCGAAGCCCGCGGCGGACATGCCTACAGGATCGGGCTTGATACTTCTGCTCCGCACTGCGAAGCAGGAAGCATTACGCTTTCCTACCACTGCCGACGTCTCTCCCTCCTGGAACTTCTGCTGCCTGCCCAGGCGGTCAGTGCGTGGATTGCACCGCGGATGGGCATTGATCTTGACCGGCATGACAGTGATTCCTTCTCACGGATTTTCTCCGGCCATCTGGACGGTTGAAGAACAGGAGGAATGCGAAATGCTGTTTCTGGGCTGTGACAGCGGTTCCACCAAAATTGCTTTCGCCGTCGCCGATGACACCGGTCATGTGCTGGTCAGGACAGAATTTCCTGCCATCACCCTCTTCCGCGGCGGTGCAGAAACCTATGCCTCGGATATGGAGCGCTGTGTGCGCCTCGTTCTGGCGCAGGCCGGAATCGAAGCCAGACAGCTGACATCGGCCGCTTTCGGCCTGACCGGCTATGGTGAAACGGTCACTTCCGTCGCAGAAATGCGTGCAGCCGTTGAAGGTGCACTTCCCGGCGTCCGCTGTTTTCTGGCAAACGATTCCGTTGCCGGCTGGAGCGGTGCACTCAAGGCTGCCCCCGGCATTCATGTCGTCAGCGGCACAGGCTCCGTGGCATATGGTGAAGACGGACACGGCGGTGCAGAGCGTGCGGGAGGCTGGTCCCTCTATTACGGAGATGAAGGCTCCTGCTACTGGATCGGCGTTCAGGGCATCAATGCCTTCTTCCGCCAGGCTGACGGCCGGATGCCCCGGACCCTCCTGTACGACTATATGATGGATCTGTTCCATCTCAGCGATCCGCTGTTTGTCTGCGGTGCCTTTGAGGAAATGACGCAGGGCGGCAGCGCGGATCAGGTTGCCGCTTTCCAGCGGCATGTGCTCCGTCTGTATCAGCTGGGCGACCCTGTCGCAAAATCGATCTATGAACGTGCGGCAGAGCAGCTGTCGCTTCTGGTGTCTTCGTTGAAGAGCAGGCTGCACTTTGATGAAGGCCGTCCTGTCCGCGTTTCCTGGTCGGGCGGTCTGTTCCGGGCAGGCGACTGTATTCTTGTCCCGTTTAAGCAGTTCCTTCAGGCACTGGGCTGTGAACCCACCGCGCCGGCCTTCGGACCGCTGGCCGGGGCCGTAGGCTATGCAGCAAGGACTGTACTCTCACCCGATCAGGTCAACACCGTCATGGAAGCCGTGGACCGCGCTGCATCCTCTGCGATCTGATCCTTTCCCATGATGCATAAGAACAGGCGGTGTTTCCCGCATCGGCTGAAGATGCAGGAAGCACCCCTGTTCCTGCTTTATCGCCGGAAGTTGGTTCTTCCTATGATGCTGAACTGTACACCATCATAATACGGCGGACCGGAAACCCGGCCCGCCGTTTTTCTTGAATTGAATCGAAGAGGTTGAAAGACAATCAACGGAAATACACAGTGGTGTTGGCCACAGTCATGATCGTCATGAGAAGACCATTGACAAACGCTCCCGTCCAGATGTTGCCGGTCTTCTTGTACAGCGCACGGCTGATGCAGCCGGCAATGGCCAGGGTGGGCACCATGGAAAAAGACAGTCCCTGCCCACAAAACAGCAGCCTGCCCCCTTTTTTCACACTGGAATCTTTCTTTCCTGTATCTGAAATGATACAACTTAGAGCCGACTCTAAGTCAATGTGTTTATGTGAAAAAATACATAAGCAGCCTTCCTGTCCGGTATAAAAACCATGCAAAACACCCTGCCGCGAAGGCAGGGTGCGGGTTCCGGTCCTTTTTTATTGTCTGAAAAACACACGCAGGCAGTTGTACAGGTCCGGCAGCCAGCAGTTGTAGGCATGGGTGCCTCCCTTGAACTCAACCCATCAGCAGTTCTCACCGTCCACAAAGCGCTCCGGCATATCCGCCACGACCGTCTGGAACAGCACCTGGTGCTCATCATGCGCAATGTCGGCACTTCCGTTTCCGTTGTACCAGAACAGAATGGGCAGGTCCCGGAAGGCCTCGCTGTTCAGG
>ONVN01000116.1 GCA_900321295.1 uncultured Eubacteriales bacterium | reverse complement strand
GCCGTCCCTGCCGTCGCGCCAGATATACCAGTCGCGGTAAGGATTGTCCCGGCTCTTCCGGCTTTCCAGGAAGAAGGGATGCTCGGAGGACGTGTGGTTGACCACCAGGTCGATGACCATTTTCATGCCGCGGGCATGCATTTCGGAGAGAAGCCGGTCAAAGTCCTCCATGGTGCCAAACTCGGAATGGATACCGCGGTAATCGGAGATGTCATACCCATTATCATAGTTCGGACTGGGATAAAAAGGGGAAATCCAGATCACATCCACACCCAGGTCTTTCAGATAATCCAGATGCTGCGTGATACCGTTCAGATCACCGATCCCGTCCCCGTTGCTGTCGGCAAAACTGCGCGGATAAATCTGATAGACTACCGCTTCTTTCCACCACGCACGTGCTTCCATCCGCCGATCCCTCCGTTTCTTCCGTCAGTTCCGGTTTTCCTTTACGGCTGCCCTGGATCCTTTGACTGCTTCCGCAGAAGACGCCTTTTTTCCCTTCCTCTGTCCAGGGCATCGAAACATTTCTTCAGCCCGAAGGCACAGGGCTTTTCAATGAGGAACGTCACCAGTACGGCCCCGAGAAGGGAAAAGCCGACGGCCATCCAGGTATACTGCATCTGCCAGGCCCGGTCGCCGGCCTGATTCGGCTGGGCGTACGCTGAATAGGGGACTCCCAGGCGCTTCAGGTGCACGGACACATTCTGGTGCAGCAGATAAAAATTCATGGAAATCATGGAGAGAAAATGGGTGACCGGGTTTCCGAACAGGAGCCTCAGCGGCATGAGCGAAAACGGCAGGGACAGCAGCATCATGCCGAGCACCAGGGCCAGAAACGGCCGCCGGACCATCTGTCCGCTCTGGATTTCCGGATACCCGGAGCTTCTCGCCTGAACATGCAGAATCTGCAGGAACAGCCAGAGGGCGGTGAAAAACACCGCGGTTGCAGCCGCCCGGAGAATCCAACGCGGCTTCTTTTCCATCCGTTCGGCCCAGGCCTTCAGATGGACATAACCGAAACTGCAGGCCATGCCGATGGCATAGACATCCAGGAAGGAAAGGGGCTGATTGACCACCATGGAGAATTCGTCCATGGACCAGACGCACCATCCGCGGAAATACGCGGAAACCGCCGCCATGCCAAGGCCGACGGCAAAGGGTCGCTTCTGTGCCAGACGTCCCAGAAGCGGGACCAGCAGGTACAGCTGCATTTCAACGGCAATCGTCCAGCTGGCCCCGCCGAGCTGCGTACCCAGATACGTGGTCCTGTCCCAGTTGAAGATCATGAGAACATGCATGAACAGATCATAGATCAGACCGTTCCTGCTCGAATACATGCCATAGGGGAGAACCACCGCAAAAAGCATGAGGAATGTCACAAACAGATAACTGGGAACAATGCGCATCACGCGCCGTCTGTAGAAATTGCGGACCGACGGAAGCGGCCGGCCTTCCACGCTGCTTCTGGCATAGGGAAGGAACAGAAGGAATGCACTGAGAAGAATGGTTCCGTCCACGCACATATAACCGGCTCTCACCAGATAATCCAGCGAATAGGTTCCGATATGCGGTGTCAGCCAGCTCTGCTGCCAGAAATGGAACCAGGCAACAATCCCGACCATCAGGACACGGAAGCCGTCCAGCTCAGGAATCCGTTCGCTCCTGTTTTTGTGTTCCATCCTTTCCGCCCCCTGCTCAGTTCAGTGCTGCCTGCAGTCTCCTGATCCCTTCCCGGATCTTCTTTCTCGGGCATGCGAGATTCACCCGGACAAAACCGTCGCCCAGTTCCTTTGAGAAGAAGGTTCCGCCGGTAAAGATCACGCCGGTTTTGTCACAGCGTGCCAGGATTTCTTCCGTGCTCAGACCATAGGCACGGAGATCCAGCCATGCTAGATAGGTGGCTTCCATGGGCGTCAGCACGGCCTTCGGGAGCAGTTCCGCCGTCACCTTTTCCATCTCACGGATATTTCCGGCAAGATAGGAAACCAGTCCATCCAGCCATGCGTCGCCGTGTTCATAGGCTGCCCTTGTGGCCGTAAGGGCGAAGATATTGCCGGTGATGGCACCGGTCTGATTCACGGTCTTCTGCACCTTTTCGCGCATCTCTGCATTCGGGCAGAGGCAAGCGGACTGCTGGAGTCCTGCCAGATTGAAGGTCTTGCTTGCCGCACAGAGGGCCACGGTGCGCTCATAGCCCAGCGTCTGGGCCGGGGTGAAAACGGACGGCGCAAACACGAAGTCCGCATGGATTTCATCACTGACCAGAATCACCTGGTACTTCCGGAGCACGTCCACCAGAGCGGTCAGTTCCTCTTTCGTCCAGCAGCGGCCGACAGGGTTGTGCGGAGAACAGAGCAGCATCAGCTTTGCTCCGTCCCGGCAGCACTGTTCCACCTTTTCCAGGTCCATGGTGTAGTATCCCTTTTCATCCCGCTTCAGCGGCGCTTCCATGCCCCTGCGGCCGGTACTTTCTATGGAGAAGGAAAACGGACCGTAGACCGGCGGCTGGTAAATGATGCCGTCCCCGGGTTCCGTGAACGCCAGGAGCGCAATCTTCATCCCGGTCACCACACAGGGAAGCAGGACGATGTCCTCATGCTTTACATCCAGTCCATGGCGGCGCTTCCAGAAGGCACTCAGGGCTTCATGGTCGGCTTCCGTTACCTCCGTGTACCCGTAGGTCGGATGCTGGGCACGCTGGATCAGTGCTTCTGTTACCTCAGGAGGACTTTTGAAATCCATGTCCGCAATCCACATCGGGACGATGTCTTCCCCGTGCTCCCGTCTGCATGCATCCCACTTGATACAGTCCGTACCTGTTCTGTCCAGGCCCTCATCGAAAAAGCTTTCACCCAGCATATTTCTTTTCCTCCGCTTTCTTATTTTCGGTCTGCTGCCCTGATCACCCAGAATCCGGCCGAGCGGTCCAGTTTTTCCACCGTGTCAAAGGATTCCGACAGAAAACGCATGCAGCT
Organism: uncultured Eubacteriales bacterium; assembly: GCA_900321295.1. GTDB lineage: Bacteria > Bacillota > Clostridia > Christensenellales > Aristaeellaceae > UBA2943. Next base: position 11,833 of record ONVN01000116.1, on the reverse strand, counting down.
CTCGGCACCCTGCTGTTTGCGGATGACCAGGTACAGGCTGCCGCCCTCCTTCAGGGCTCCGGCCGCACCCAGGAGCATTTCATACACTTTCTGTTTGCCGGCACGGATCGGTGGATTCGTAATCACGGCATCAAACTGCCGGCCCTCCAGGGCAGCCATTCCGTCACTCTCCAGGCAGCGGACCTCTGTCCCATTGGTCCTCGCATTCTTTTCACACAGTCCCAGGGCCCGGAGGTTCACGTCCACCATGGTCACATCGGTTTCCGGAAACGCTTTCTTGACGGCAATCCCGATCGCACCCCATCCGCATCCGAGATCCAGGATCTCCCCGGACAGTTCGGGAAGCGCATCCAAAAGAAGCCGCGTGCCCTGGTCCAGTTCGCCCTTGGAAAAAACACCGGCATCGGTCTGGAACATCAGCCGGTGTCCCCGATAGGAAAACACGCAGGCGATCTCTCTGGATTCGCTCTGCGGTTCCCGTTCATAGTACATATTGCTCAAACCGGTTCCTCCATCCCGACCTGCCGATACAGGCTCTCTATTTCTTTCCGGGTCAGTTCCCGCCATGCGCCGCGCGGCAGATCGCCGGGCAGTGTCAGCGGACCAAAGGAAAGGCGGTCAAGTTCCAGCACCTGTTTTCCCACCGCCTCAAACATTCGTTTGACCTGATGGAATTTCCCCTCATGAATGGTCACGCGTCCGGTACGCGGTCCTTCCAGAACCAGCTCTGCGCTTTCCGCCACAAAATCCCCCAGGTCCAGGCCCTCCGAAAAGCGGACGGTGTCCTCCTGCGTGAGATCGGCGTCCACCGTTGCCCGATAGGTCTTGTCCACATGCCGCTGGGGCGAAAGCAGCCGATGATTCAGTTCGCCGTCGGAGGTGAACAGCAGAAGTCCGGTGGTATCCTTGTCCAGGCGGCCCACCGGCATGCAGGCCAGCGTACTGTAGACCTGCGGCAGAAGGTCCATGACGGTCGGCTGTTTCCGGTCCCTGGCCGCTGTAAGAATTCCGGCAGGCTTGTTCAGAAGGACATGGCGGATACGTCGCGTGTCCACCGGAACACCGCGGACGGCCAGGGAATCCGCATCCTCTGTGTGCTGACCCGGATCCCGGACTGTCTGTCCGTTCACCATCACCAGCCCCTGGCGGATCATGGCCTGGACTTCTTTGCGTGTTCCGAAAGCCAGCTCCGACAGCCGACGGTCAAGCCGCATGCTCTTTTTCCTCCCGGATTCCACGGACTTTTGCCGCCGTGATCAGTGATTTCAGGGGGATCAGCGGAAGGAGCAGGACGACAAACGCAGCCAGAATGACATACAGTCCCGCGCCGGGCTTTGGAATCGAAAGCCCCTTGCCGGAAATCGTGTTCAGCGCCTTGACCACGGAAAGCATATACCTTCCTCCCGTAAACCCTGCCACGGCCGCAAAGGGAACAACCGTCAGGAGGGAACGCAGCCAGGCCCCGAGGATTCCCTTCCTCTGTCCCCGGATCAGCGAACGGTCACCCAGCGCACGTGCATGCCGGTCGCCAGAATGGAACGCCAGGCCGAAGCAGAAGGGGAGCAGGGTCGCCATGTAAATGAGCATGGCATAGATCATGCCCCGGACCACATCCCCGCCGCCGAGACCGGACAGGGCCGACATCACCGAGAAAACATCCGTCTTGCCGACTACGGACTTTCCGAAAAGCACGCGGTATCCCCAGATGGTGACCCCGATGAACGGTGCCGCCCACAGAAGCAGCAGGAAGCCTTTCTTCAGACCGTTTCCGACGCTCCTCCAGTACCCCTCCGTACCGAGGTATTCCCTGGAAAACAGCGGGCCGCCCTCCAGCGCCGACTGCAGGGCTGCCGCTGTTTTTTCCCGGACAAAGGGAACCAGCAACAGAAACAGCGGCACGCTGAGCAGAGAGAGCATCTTCAGGTTCGGGGTCAGAAGGAACAGGCAGGGTGTCAGGGGAATCAGACGGACAATCACCTGGAAGAGAAGAAAATCAAACAGTTCAGAGGCATGGGCCTTATAGGCGGTTCGCGCCTGCTGCGCAGCTTGCTTGACAGTCATAAAGGTGTACTCCTATCTTGCAGTTTTTTCTTTGCAATCGTGAGATAACAGATCATATGAATGGAGAACGTCAGCGCCCAGGACACCGGGTAGGAAATATACAGCATCTGGAGGGTGTGGAACTGGGGCATGGAGAAGATCGTCATGATCCAGAGAATGCGGAACAGGCATGCGCCGGTCAGTGAAACGATCATCGGCATGATCGAATACCCGATGCCGCGGAGCTGTCCGACCATGACGTCCATCATGCCGCAGATAAAGTACGTAGGCAGAATGATATGCATTCTCAGGACACCGTAATCAATCACGGCAGGATCCTGGTTGTAGACGGACAGGAGCGTCCGGTCAAAGGCCTGGAAAAGCAGCCCGAGGCCCAAGCCAATCACCACCACCGTCCCGAGACAGTTCCACAAAACACTCTTCACACGGTCCTTTTTTCCGGCGCCGTAGTTCTGGCTGGCAAAGGTCAGATCCGCCTGATAAATGCTGTTCATGGCCGTATAGACAAACCCTTCAAGATTGCTCGCCGCAGCATTGCCTGCCATGGCCGTGGACTGGAAGGAATTGATGGAAGACTGGATCAGCACATTGGAAATCGAGAAAAGACTTCCCTGCAGGCCCGCCGGAAGACCGACCTGTATGATGCCCAGAAGCGGCCCTTTCCTGATCCTCAGTTTTCTCAGGTCGAGATGAATCGCACCGTGGGTGCGGATCAGGCACAGCAGCACGAGCACCATGCTGATCGCCTGGGACACCACCGTGGCAATGGCCACACCGGCCACACCCATCTGAAAAACAATGACCAGAATCAGATTCAGCCCGACATTCGCCGCACCGGAAATCGTCAGATAATACAGCGGCCGTTTTGTATCCCCGACCGCCCTGAGAATACCGGCTCCGAAATTGTACAGCAGATTGAACGGCATGCCCAGGAAATAGATCCTGACATACAGCGTCGCCAGGTCAATGACATCCTCCGGGCTGTCCATCAGCCGGAGGATCGGCTTGGCCATGAAAAATCCGAAGATGCCCACGGCAATGCCGGAGACCAGGGAAACGAGAATGGATGTATGCACGGTATCCTGTACCATGCGCACATCCCCTGCACCATAATATCTTGCCACCATGACACTGGTGCCGACGCTCAGTCCCATGAAGACATTGATGATGAGGTTGATCAGAGAACCGGTGGAGCCCACCGCCGCCAGAGACGTGGCACCCGCAAAGCGTCCCACCACGACAACATCCGCCGCGTTGTAGAGCAGCTGCAGAATGCCCGTGAGAATGAGCGGACCGGAAAACACCAGAATCTTGGGCAGCAGAGCGCCTGTTGTCATGTCCATCTCATAGCGTCTGTTCTGTTTCTGTTTCATCGTTTTATTGCACCAGCTTCTGTGTCAGTTCCAAGGAGGTTACAGCAGGATTGTTGAACAGGCGGAAAGGCATATACGGATAGCTTCCCGAAGCGCCAAGACCAGGGGAGATATACTGGGGAACCCGGCCCACGAAGCTCCGGCCGACGATCTGCTCATCCTCCGGGAACCATCCGAGCTCAGGAACATACAGGGCACCCGCGCCGGGGATGCGCCACTGCCCGGCACAGTAATGGCCTGCCATGATCAGGGAGACCTGTCTGAGAGAAAACGCAGCCGAGCTGTCTTTCCATCCGATCAGGGTCTCCGAAAGACTTTCGGTGAGCGGCACATGGGCAACTGCCACCTGAATATCGTCCGTGGTGATGGTCCGGACCGTCTGCTGGATCCGCTGCACCCGTGCAATCTGGTATTCCGCCACCCGCTTCTGGGCCGCCTGGTCTGCGCTGAGGCTTCCGGCCGGAAGCCGGCTCAGAACCCCCCTGTAGGTGGTTTCCAGGCTCTCCAGATTCAGCGAATAAAGTTCCTCCGGAACAAACCAGATCCTGGACCGGTCATTTCTTCCGCGCGTCATCAGGTAGGGTTCATCAAGAATCGTCACGCCGGCATCCACCAGCTTCTGGGCCCAGTCTGCATAAGCGGTAAGACCCGCATGCCCCATGGGGTCGAGATAGTCCGGGTCCTCATCTCCGGGGATCAGAAGGATCGGGATTCCCGTGGGCAGTTCGCTGACCACCTCCAGGAGACCTTCCACATCACCGTTCCTGCCCACCATGTCACCGGTCATGACCACACACGAATAGATCCGTGAACCAAGGGCCTTTGAGATGGCTTTCCCAAGGCCTTTCCTTCCATTGAGATCACTCAGATGAAGGATGGAAAACTGTTCCATGTCCTCCGGCAGGTTGGACACGGTGATCGGCTGGCGTATATAAAGAAGATTGTATTCACACACAATATTGGCTAGAAAACCAATGAGGACGATGGCCAGAATCACAAGGATCAGACTGCGGAACACATGATGCGGTTTTTTGTTGTATTCCGTTGCAAAGATATATTTGTCTCTTCTCGCCACTCCATCACCTCCCTGGCATTACCTTTTCATTATATTGTCTCCATCCGGGCTTTGCAAGTGCTCCGCCCGCTGCTGAAACCCAGAAACCAGACTGTTTCTCAAAGATCCGCAGGGCATTTTATCCCTTTACTTTTTTCAGAGTGCATGATATACTCCGGTTGCGCAATGAACGGGAACGCACAGATGTCTGTCTTGAAGAGAGCTGCCGCACGGTGCAAGGCAGCAGACAAACTCCATGCCGCTCGCCCCGGAGCGTACCGATCGTATCGGCGGCTGCATCCGATATCATGCATACAAGAGGTCTGATTTTCATCAGATAAGCAGAGTGGTACCGCGAAATAACCGTTTCGTCTTTGCAAAGAGCATGGACGAGGCGTTTTTTTTACAGATGAGGAGGAAGCTGACCCATGAAAGTAGCACCTTATGATCCTTCGGTCATTGAGCCCAAATGGCAGGAAATCTGGGATATGACGCATGCGTTTGAGGCATCGGACGATCATTCCAAGCCCAAGTTCTACGGGCTGATTGAATTCCCCTATCCGTCCGGGCAGGGCCTGCATGTCGGCCATCCGCGCTCGAACACCGCCATGGACATCATTGCCAGAAAACGCCGCATGGAAGGATACAACGTGCTCTTCCCCATCGGCTGGGATGCCTTCGGCCTGCCCACCGAAAACTATGCCATCAAGAACAAGGTACATCCCGCGGAAGTCACCAAGGCAAATATCGACCATTTCCGCTCCCAGCTGAAAATGATCGGTTTCTCCTTTGACTATTCCCGTGAAGTCGATACAACCGATCCCGCCTACGTCAAATGGACGCAGTGGATTTTCCTGCAGCTCTTCAAGCACGGCCTGGCCTACAAGGCAGAAATGCCCATCAACTGGTGTCCGTCCTGCAAGTGCGGCCTGGCCAACGAAGAAGTGGTCGGCGGCAACTGCGAGCGCTGCGGAACCCCGGTCATCCGCCGTGTGAAGACCCAGTGGATGCTGCGCATCACCGCCTATGCCCAGAAGCTGCTCGACGGCCTGGACCATGTGGATTTCATTGAGCGCGTCAAGACCCAGCAGCGCAATTGGATCGGCCGCTCCACTGGTGCCGAGGTGGACTTTGCCCTCACCGTTCCCGGTGAAAAGGTGACCGTCTACACCACCCGTCCGGACACGCTTTTCGGCGCAACCTATATGGTGCTCTCACCCGAACATCCGCTCATTGACAAGCTCGCCGGAAGCATCTCGAATTTTGATGCCTGCATGCGCTACCGCGAAGAAGCGGCCCGCAAGAGCGACTTTGAACGCGCCGAGCTGGCCAAGGAAAAAACCGGTGTCATGATCGAAGGCGTCCGCGCCGTCAATCCGGTCAACGGAAAGGAAATCCCGATCTGGCTGAGCGACTATGTCCTCATGAGCTACGGCACCGGCGCCATCATGGCCGTTCCTGCCCATGACACGCGTGACTGGGAATTCGCCCGGAAATTCAACATGCCCATCATTGAAGTGGTGGCCGGCGGCGATGTGGAAAAGGAAGCCTATACCGACATCCAGGACGGCATCATGGTCAACAGCAGTTTCCTCGACGGCATGAAGGTGGCGGAAGCCAAGAAGGCCATTATCGAGCATCTCACCAAAATCGGCTGCGGTCATGAAAAAGTCAACTACAAACTGCGTGACTGGGTCTTCAGCCGCCAGCGCTACTGGGGCGAACCCATCCCGATCATCCACTGCGACAAGTGCGGCATGGTGCCCGTTCCCGAGGACCAACTGCCCGTGGTGCTCCCCAATGTCAAGAATTACGAACCCACCGACAGCGGCGAGTCGCCTCTCTCCACCATGACTGACTGGGTCAATGTGACCTGCCCGTGCTGCGGCGGCCCCGCAAGGCGTGAGACGGATACCATGCCCCAGTGGGCCGGTTCTTCCTGGTACTTCCTGCGCTACTGCGATCCGCATAATGCCCAGGCCTTTGCCAGCCAGGAAGCCCTGGATTACTGGATGCCCGTGGACTGGTACAACGGCGGTATGGAACATACCACCCTGCATCTGCTCTACTCCCGCTTCTGGCACCTCTTCCTGCATGACATCGGCTGCATCAAGGCGCCGGAACCCTATCAGAAGATAACCAGCCATGGCATGATTCTCGGCGAGAACGGCGAGAAGATGTCCAAGTCCCGCGGCAACGTCATCAATCCGGACGATGTCATCAAGGACATCGGCGCGGATGCCTTCCGTCTCTATGAAATGTTCATGGGTGCCTTTGACCAGGCGATTCCGTGGTCCACCAACGGCGCAAAAGGCTGCCGGAAATTCCTAGACCGTGTCTGGCGTCTGCAGGAAATGGTGACGGATGAAAAGGGTTTCTCCGAGCGTCTCAACGGTCTGATGAACGAAACCATCAAGAAGGTTTCCGAAGACTATGAGAAGATGAAGTACAACACGGCCATTGCCGCCATGATGACGTTGGTCAATGAAATGTACGATGTCGGCTCTGTCACCCGCAGTGAGCTCGAAGCGCTGCTGCTGATTCTCTCACCGGTTGCCCCGCATATCTGCGAGGAAATCTGGCAGAACCTCGGCCACAAGGAACCGATCCACCATCAGAAGTGGCCCGTCTGGGATGAAGAAGCGCTCAAGAAGCAGCAGGTGGAAATCGCCATTCAGATCAACGGCAAAGTCAAGGGCCGCATTATGATCCCTGCGGACCTGACCCGTGAAACCGCCATGACGGAACTGCCCGGAAATCCGGATGTCATCCGTCTTGTCAACGGTCGTGAGATTGCCAAGATCGTTTTCGTTCCCGGAAGACTTCTGAATATTGTTGTGAAATAATTTACAAAAAGTCCGCGGCTGATATGCATCAGCCGCGGGTTTTCCTTCGTTGTATAGGTGAACTCAGAAAGGCGGTGCATGTATGAAGAAATACGGTTGGGCCATTCTTCTGTGTCTGCTGCTTTTTATTTTCCCTGCCCATGCCGACGATGCATACACATTATCCATCAAAGATACCCCTGTAGCGGAGACCGATAAGAACTATATCCGTATTTCCTGTCCCCTCGACTGTGCGGGCGATGTAACCGTAACGGTTGGCGACAGCAGCGGGAATGTGGTCTACCAGCGCTACTATCCTTCCTGCGAGGATCTGTTCCGCTCGGAGGATATTTACCTGAAGCAGGGGAGTTCCCAGGCTTCCTACACCGTTGAGGTCAGAACAGGGGATGCTTCCTACCGCAGCGAAGTGGTCTGCAAATCCGCCCGGCTGGAAGACAACACGGCCTGCACAGCCGGCTATCCCCTGAATGCCCTCACCGGAAAATCCTCCTGGCTTTCGGCAACCCTCCTGGATCTCTCTTCTCTGGAAGGCTCTTCCGAAACCTATCCTGTCCATGCCAGCAATGCCTATACGCTGGGCAGTGTCACATTTTCCCTGAATGGCGGAAATCTCCGGGTCTCCTATCTGCCTCCGGATTCGGCTTCCGTCAGCGTTTCTTCTTCCACGGTGGAGGTCGCCCTGACCTCTGTGGATGCCAGAGCCCTGAACACCAAATCCTTTCACGGAATCCGTTCTTCCCTGAATACTGACATTCCTGTGGCCGGTGCAGACATTGTCTGCGTCCTGGTCCGCCTGAACGTTTCCTATCTTCCTGACCGGCTTCCGGGCAGCCCGGAGATCACACAGTACGGTCAGAAAGAGCGCTGGGAGCAGATGCAGGCCGGCACAAATTCCGAAAGCAACGGTTAATGATTCTGCCAGATGATGAGATTGACCATGTTCTTTTTCATTCCTCTGTGCAGATTATACAAATTGTTGCAAAATTGAAAAAACTTCCCGTTTTTCGGTTGACATTGTCATATATGGTACATATACTTATCATATCCGTCAATGTTATGTTAGGAGGGAAACATAGATGGAATCTTATCTCTTTCAGGGAATCGAAGCCGCTCCGGATACTTTGGTGGTGGAAGGCTGGCATAAGCCCGGCAGTCTGACCGTTGCAAGCGGCGCCTGGATTTCTTTCGCCGGAAGTGCTGTTCTCGATGCAGGTGAACACGCTCTCATTCCGCATGAACAGTTTGTATGGCTCTGTGTGGAAAGTGGAAAAGCAGAGCTTCAATGGAATACGACCAATCTTGTACTGACCGAAAGTGATACCTGTATTCTTCCGGCAGGCCAGGTTCCGGCAACACTCACGGTGGATTCGCAGGCTGTCTGTCTCTGGATGGCGCTTGATGGACCGCTTGCCGCGACCGTCGTTCGGAAAATGGGAGCCCTGCTCCATGTACCGCTGAAGCAGAGGGCACTGCCGAGCCAGACCTATCTTGCCAAGCAGATTGTGCAGGTTGTCGTGCGGCATTCGGGCACATCCAATGCAACCTACCAGCTTCAGCATCTCATGTATGGCATGCTGGCCAGCCAGTGGGGACAGCCGGTCGCCATGGATGCCATGCTTTCCCATGAGATTGCCAAAGTGGTGGATACCCTGCGCGCAGGCCAGTACAAGGACAATTTCTCCCTGGCTGAAATGGCCGCCATTTCCCGTGTTCCCATGGAAACCTTCCGCAAACGCTTTGTCAGTGAAGTCGGCATGCCGCCGCTGAGCTATGTGCTCCACTGCAAGATGGAACGCGCAAAGGAACTGCTCCGTGACCAGAACTATTCGGTCCGGGAAGCCGGTGCCGAAGTCGGCATGAAGGATCCGTACCATTTCTCCAAGCAGTTCAAGAATATTGTCGGCATCAGCCCCTCTGCTTTTGTCAAGCAGGCTGCAGATCCCAATCTTCCGCGCGTGCCGCGCAAACGCGAGAAGCGCCATCTGAAACCGGAATCCTCTGAAGAAACCTGATTCTCCGCCTGTCAGATTTTCTGACAGGTTTTTTTATAAATAGAAAAGGCCAAAGATGGCGCTGAGCCAACTTCGGCCAGGTGGTGCAGTTCCAGTCACTAATCATCTGAAACTCGTCAGATGAATAAGCAAGGTCGCTGCAATCACGGTTCCCTTACCGTTAAAAAATGCGAACATTCCTTAACGGTTGCATATATTATACGCGCATTGTTTTTGGGATGCAACTCTTTTTTTTCGGTGGTGCAGTTGGATTTGTTATTTAAACGGTCATAGGAGACAAATTATGCTGGTCACGAACAATAATCTGGATTTTTTTCTGATCGCTCGCTCCGGACAATGCTTCCGCATGCATGCCGAAGGGGATACCGTTTTCCTGCGGACCGGCAGCCGCTTTCTCACCATCCATGACCTGGGGCAGGGTGTCCTGGACCTGTCCTGCACGGAGGAAGAGTTCCCCTTCTGGTCCCATTATCTGGACCTGCACGGACCCTATGCCCGAGCCATCCGCGCCATTCCGCCGGAGGACACCTATCTTCTCTCCTGTGTCTCGGCCTGCCGCGGACTTCATCTGCTCCGCCAGGATCCTTTCGAAACGCTGATTTCGTTTATTCTTTCCCAGCGGAAGTCCATCCCGGCCATTGAGCAGTGTGTGGAAAAGCTCTGCATGCTCTGCGGGGAAGCGGATGATTCCGGGTATGCCTTTCCGACACCCCAGGCTCTTGCCGCCTGTACCGAGAAAGAACTCCGGGGATGTGCACTCGGATACCGGGCCCCCTATGTTCTGGAAACAGCACGGCTTGTGTGTACTTCTCCGCTTCCGCCGCCGAATACACGGCTTTCGGATGAAAAACTGCTCAGCCGGCTGCTTGCCTTTCCCGGTGTCGGGATCAAGGTGGCCAGCTGTGTGCTGCTTTTCGCCTATCACCGCCTCGGTTCCGCGCCGGTCGATGTCTGGATTCAGCGCGTCATTGACCGGCATTACGGCGGCGTCAATCCGTTTCCGGCGCTGGGTCCCTATGCCGGGCTGTATCAGCAGTACATGTTCTGCCATGCCCGCCTCTTTGAACATCCGGAAGGATCCGGCTGATGCTCTGCAGGCAGCCCGACAGAAAAACGCAACAGAAAAAAACCGGCAGCGCCGGTTTTTTCTGTTTACATTCTTTCGGGAGCTTCAATGCCGATGAGATACAGACCGGTATGAATCACGTCCCGGGTGGCCTTTGTCAGCGCAACGCGTGCTGCCGTTCCCGCCGGATCATCATCCAGAATCCGGTGCTCATAGTAGAAGCGGTTGTAGGCCTGCGCAATATCGGTCACGGCACGGGTGATCATGGAAGGCTCATACTTGTCCGCGGCTTCCTGAATGACATCCGGGAAGCGGGAGATCAGAAGCAGAAGGGCCTGTGCTTCATCGTTATCCAGCGCATCCGCCTGCATTTCCGGAAGTGTCATGTCTTCCGCTTTCCGGAGCAGGGAACAGCATCTTGCATGGGTGTACTGCACATACGGACCGCTTTCTCCGTCAAAGTTCAGGGCACGGTCCCACCGGAAGTCAATATCCTTGATCCGGCTGTTGCTCAGGTCCGTATACACCACGGCACCGATGCCAACCTGCCTTGCCACTTCTTCCTTGTTTTCCAGGTTCGGGCTCTTCTCTTCAATGATTTCCAGGGCTTTGTCCATGGCCTGGTGAAGCAGTTCCTCGAGATAGACCACATTGCCCTTTCTCGTGGACAGCGTCTCGCCCTCATAGGAGATCATGCCGAAGGCCACATGCACACAGTCCTTGGCCCATGCATAGCCCATCTTTTCCAGCACGCGGAAGATCTGACGGAAATGCAGGTCCTGCTGATAGGCAACGACATACAGACACTTGGCAAAGTCATAGGTATCATGACGGTACAGTGCTGCCGCCAGGTCCCTGGTGGCATAAAGCGTTGTGCCGTCCTTCTTGAGCACCAGGCAGGGAGGCATTTTGTCTTCGGTCAAATCGACAATGGATGCACCCTCGGAAATGGTCATCAGGTTCTTTTCCCGGAGTTCATCAATCACACGGCCCATCTTGTCGTTGTAGAAGCTTTCACCGGCATAGCTGTCGAACTTCACACCCAGCAGGTCATAGACGCGGGCGGTGTCTTTCAGGGTCAGTTCCTTGAACCAGTTGAAGATGCCCAGGGCTTCCTCATCGCCGTCCTCGATCTTCTTGAACCAGGCGCGGCCTTCGTCCTCCAGGGAGGGATCCTTTTCAGCTTCCTCATGGAATTTCACATAAAGTCTTGTCAGTTCATTGACGCCGCCCTGCTCGACTTCCTCTTTTGTGCCCCATTTCTTATAGGCGCACACCATCTTGCCGAACTGGGTTCCCCAGTCGCCCAGATGGTTGATGCCCACGGTCCGGTAGCCCAGGAAGTCATAAATGCGCTTCAGGCTGTTGCCGATCATGGTTGTTGACAGATGACCGATATGGAACCGCTTTGCAATGTTGAT
>ONVN01000342.1 GCA_900321295.1 uncultured Eubacteriales bacterium | reverse complement strand
CGGGTTTACAGATGTATGCCTGAAAAACGGAGCAAGACATGTCTACGCAATTGATGTGGGATATGGACAGTTTGACTGGAATCTCCGGCAGGACCCGCGGGTCACGCTGATGGAACGGACGAACGCCAGGACGCTTACTCCGGAAATGGTTCCTCTCCATCCGACCGTGACCGTGATGGATGTATCTTTTATTTCGATCCGTCTCATTCTCCCTGTTGCAGCTTCAATCATGGGCGAGGAAGGTGTATTCTACACACTGGTCAAGCCGCAGTTTGAAGCTGGACGTGGTAAGGTCGGAAAGAATGGTGTCGTGCGCGACAGTGCTGTCCATGAAGAAGTACTCAGAAATCTGGTTGATTTTGCTCCGACCATCGGATGGCAGGTCAAGGCACTGGATTATTCACCGATTACGGGGCCCAAAGGGAACATGGAATTTCTTGCGGAAATCCGCCCGGGGAACGGGGAAAAAGGGGATTGCACCGAGAGTGTGATCCATCAGCTGGTGCGGGAAGCGCATGCCAGCCTGAAAAAGGAATAATGTGGACGGCGCAGCCATCTGGCGGTTTGAAGACTCCCAAAGTAGCTGCATTCCCATGCAGGTGACATGCGCCGTATTCTTTGCTTCTGCTTTCCTTTGCAGAAGCACTGCGGATCTGATTCCGGAGAATCCAGAATGAAGGGTCCCCTGGAATTCTGAACCGCTTTTTCTTTTCTCCTCGGGGTGAAGGCCTGGATTGTAACTGCGGTCTCTGGTTGAATCCACTTCTGTTATGTGGATGGCCTTATACGTGTTGACGGTGTATCCCATGGGAGCCGATTTACGCACAGAACGGGACAGAAGAAGACAGTAGGGAATAGAAATGGAATCTCTCTTTGCAGTTTGTTTGCAAAGGCTATCTGCCTCGTGTTATACTGACAGAAGAATCGCGGGAATAGGAGGTGGGACCGATGAAACGTTGTGGAATCATCGCTCCTGCGGGCAGGCAGGAATCCCTGCAGGCAGCACTTCGGGTTCAGAAGTGGATGCAGGAGAGAGAAACGGAAGTTTTCTGTGAGAATTTTCTCCATGATGTTCTTCCGGGTACGGGTCTGCTCAGACGCGGTGTTGCAATAGACGCCATTGTGGCGCTTGGAGGAGACGGAACCATCCTGCGCAGCGTCCCATATGCTGCTGGCAGGGACGTACCGATTCTTGGAATCAACCTGGGAAACAAAGGGTTCCTTGCAGCAGCAGAATCCGACCATCTCGAAACGGCTCTGGATGCCCTGATATCCGGAAAGGCAGCAATTGACCGGCGACGTCTGATTCATATCAATGGAGATGACAGTCTCCTCGCATTAAATGATGTGGCTATCCTTCGCGGAGGACTGCCGCGACTGATCAGCGTGCGGGTCAGTGTGAATGGAGAAAAAGTTGGTGTTTATCGCTGCGACGGGATTCTGCTGGCGTCACCGACCGGTTCGACAGGATATGCGCTGAGTGCAGGCGGTCCCATTGTAGTGCCTGGCACTGCATGCCTTGAAATTATCCCGATCTGTGCACACTGCCTGCAGACACGTCCCATCGTTGTACCGGAGACAAGCACAATACGGTTTGAAATGATGGACGATCCGGAAATGGAAGGCATGCTTCAGCTGGACGGCAAAACCATTGAACAGGTCCGTGCAGGCAAAATTGTGGATATCGCATTCTCGAATCTTACGCTGTCCCTGCTGCGGATGGAACAGACCGGTTTTTTTGATATTGTGAATCGAAAACTGATGGAATGGAGTATGTAAGCATGGAACTGAGTGTTACCGGTAAAAAGGAGCGCCAGGATGCGATCCGGAAGCTGATAGCAGAAGAAACCATACAGACACAAAGCGAAATGGTGGAAGCACTGCAGCGTATCGGACTACAGGTGACCCAGGGGACTGTGTCCAGAGATATACGCGAAATGCGTCTGGTGAAAACCATGACGCCGGACGGGGTGTATTGTTATTCCATTCCCCGAAGGACAGCTCCGGGCGGGACCGGAAGGTTTTCGCGCATGATGGCGGAATCGGTTCTTGCTGTGGAAACTGCACAGAACCTGGTTGTGATCAAAACGCTTTCCGGGTCGGCGAACATGGTTGCAGAAGCACTCGACTCCAGCAGCTGGCGCGAAATCGTAGGGACACTTGCTGGGGACAATACGATTTTCATTGCAACGCATTCAGCGCAGGAAGCAGACAGCATACGCTCACGTATTCAGGAACTGCTGAAGTAAAAGCGAGGGAGAAATACCCATGATTCTTTCTTTGCACATTCACAATATTGCGCTGATCGAAGACCTGACGCTGGACTTTTCCCAGGGCCTTCACGTGATGAGCGGAGAGACCGGTGCCGGAAAATCCATTGTCGTTGATGCTGTGAATCTGGTTCTCGGGGGCCGTGCGGACAGGGACCTTATCCGTACGGGAACGACAAAAGCCAGTGTTGAGGCTGTCTTTGATGTCTCCGGGGATGTCGAGGTCATGGACTATCTTTCATCACAGGAAATAACATGTGATGACGGGCAGGTAACCCTTTACAGGGAAATGACATCCGGGGGAAAAAACGTGTGCAGAGTGTGCGGTGTCCTGACGCAACTGGCAGTTCTCAGGGAGACGGCAGCATTGCTGATGGATGTCCATGGTCAACATGAAGGACGTTTTTTGATGGATTCCCGGTACCATCTGGGCTTTTTGGATGAAAGCGGGGATGAGCAGCATCTTCAGCTGATGGAAGAGACTCAAAAGGCATGCCATGATTTTCTGGATGTGCACCGTCAGTATGCAAGACTGGCCCGTGAAAATGAGCGGAAGCAATTCAGAATGGAGACATTGAAAAAGTCCCTGGATGAAATCCGCAAGGCACATCTGAAACCGGGCGAAGACACGGAACTGGAGAAAGAACAGCAGAAGCTCAGACATAACGGAAAAATCATGCATGCTGTGCGAACGGCTCACGGATGTCTGTCAGCCGGTGAAGAGGCGAGTGTACTGACTCAGCTCAAAGGAGCAATGGATGCATTGGGCAGCATTGCTGATCTGGACCCGAAATATGCGTCTCTCTCGGAGAGAACTTCCAGTGCTTACTATGAGCTCCAGGAGGCAGGGTATGAGATTGCTTCCATGCTGGAGACCAATGAGTTTGATCCGAGGCGTGCCCAGCAGGTTGACCAGAAAATCGACCTGATCCGGCATCTGAAAAAGAACTACGGAGAAACGATTGAGGAGATACTTTTCCGGGAAAAGCAACTGCAGGAAGAATATGACTCCCTTGCCTCTTTGGATGAGCAGCTGGAGGAAGTGATGCAGCGGCATAAAAAACTGCTGTCTGCATACCGCCAGAAAGCAAAGGAACTGAGTATTTCAAGACATCATCTTGCGGAAAACTTTGAGCGGAATATGATGGTGCAGCTGGCTGACCTGGGAATGGAGAAGACCGTTTTCCGTGTTGCATTTGCATCACCTCCTGCGAGACAGCAGCTTCCTCAGCCGCTTGGAGAGGATACCGTGGAGTTTATGATCTCGGCCAACCCCGGTGAGCCGCTCAAAGGACTTTCAAAAATAGCAAGCGGTGGCGAACTGTCCAGAATGATGCTTGCCCTGAAATCACTTGAAGCGGAACGCGGCGGTGTGGGATGCATGGTATTTGACGAGATCGACACCGGAATTTCAGGCCACATGGCCCAGGTAGTCGCCGAGAAGATGTCCCTGATTGCCCGGTCGCGCCAGGTGATTTGTGTGACGCATCTTCCACAGATTGCTGCCATGGCAGATCATGAATTCCTTGTGGAGAAGCATGAAGAAGAGGGAAGGACCAATACGAGTGTTCATCTTCTGACGGAAGAAGAGCGTATTCGGGAAGTCGGAAGAATGATCAGCGGAACGGATGGTACGGATTCAAGTGCACAGGCCCATGCTGCCCACATGCTGACATCGGCAGCGAACTTCCGTGCGATTCGGGATGGAATTGCACCGGGCAGATAAGCTCCCACGTCCATGAAGGAGAAGGAACAGACTGCAAAATGGAAGTGGAAAAGACGATTCTTCTATCCTGCTCTTTCTCATAAAACGAACGGAAGAAAAGGAAAGAAAAAGAAAAAAACCATATGGTCTGTTCCATGTGCAAAAACTATGGTATAATGGCCAAGCAATCTATGACTTCTGGATATCCAGTGTTATGAAAGCCGCCTTTGATGCGGCTATCTATATGGAAGGGGGACCCTGATCCGTGTTTGGAACTCATCTGTTTCCTGGCGGTGTGCATCCCAGGGAAGGGAAAAACGGAAAGGCTGTAAACAGCGGGAATGCGATTGTTGACATGCCCGCACCTGCCCGTGTCGTAATTCCGCTTTCTCAGCACATTGGCGCACCGGCCAAGGCGGTGGTAAAAAAAGGCGATCATGTTCTCGTGGGACAGGTGATCGGCGAAGCGGGCGGATTTGTTTCTGCTCCGGTTCATGCGTCTGTTTCCGGCATCGTGGATGAAATCCGTCCTTGTCTGCTGGCGAGCGGTGTAACCGTTCAGGCTGTTGTCATTGAAAATGATTACAAAGATGAATGGATTGAAATGACGCCTTGTGATCATCCGGAAACGCTCAGTGCAAAAGAGCTTCAGGATGCAATCCGTGCCGCAGGCATTGTCGGCATGGGTGGCGCAACTTTTCCCACACAGGTCAAGGTTACACCCGGCCCCGGCAAGACCATTGAAAAGCTGGTCATCAACGGTGCGGAATGTGAACCTTATCTGACGGCGGACCATCGGCTGATGCTGGAAGAATCCGGTCACATTATTGACGGTGTGCATATTGTCATGTCTGCACTCGGTGTCAAGGATGCCGTGATTGGTGTAGAAAACAATAAGCCGGACGCCATTTCCGCCCTGAAAAAAGCCGCCGAAGGAATGGATGGCATTACGATTCAGGGACTGCCCGTCTCTTATCCGCAGGGTGGTGAGAAACAGCTGATCTATGCCATTACCCGGCGTCAGGTCCCCAACGGTGGTCTGCCGATCGATGTGGGCGTTGTTGTACTGAATGTTGGTACCGTGTTCGCAATTGATGAAGCCATCCGCAAAGGAAAGCCACTGGTTGAGCGTGTAACGACCGTTGGCGGACTTGTCAACAATCCAGGCAATTACAGGGTACGTGTCGGCACGCCGATCTCCCTGCTTCTGGATGCCTGCGGCGGCCTGCAGGTCGGCGTTGTGAAAATCCTCAGCGGCGGCCCTATGATGGGCATGGCCATTAATGATCTGGAGATTCCGGTAACGAAAGGTTCTTCCGGCATTCTTGCCTTGGGCAAAGAGGCAGCTGAACCGGCAGAAAGTCCCTGCATCCGATGCGGAAGGTGTCAAAGAGCCTGCCCGATGAAACTTTCACCGTATCTCATGGACCTGTACATCCGCAATGCGCGCTATGAGGATGCGGAAAAGATGGGTGTCATGAACTGCATTGAATGTGGAGCATGCACATATGTGTGCCCTGCGAAGCGCATGCTGACACAGTCTTTCAAGACAGGCAAGCGCGTCATCCAGACACGCAGAAAGGCTGCTGCGGATCTTGAAAAGCAGCGCCAGGAAGAAATGGCAAAAGAAAAGGCCGCACAGGAAGCTAAAGCCAATGCGGAAAAGGAGGCCTGAGATATGCAGAAAAAATTGATAATCACATCCTCACCGCATATCCGGGATGGCGTGACGACGAGGCGCATCATGCAGGAAGTCTGTCTTGCGCTTGCTCCTGCTGGCATTGCCGGCATCGTTCTCTTTGGTGTTTCTGCTGCAAAACTGATTGCAATATCGGTTCTCTCCTGCGTGTTGTTTGAATACCTTTACCAGAAACTGACGAATCAGAAGATTGCGGTTGGTGACTGGAGTGCAGTGGTTACCGGACTGCTCCTTGCCTATAACCTTCCTGCCAATGCTCCGGTATGGATTCCGATTATCGGCGGCGCCATTGCCATGATTCTTGTAAAAGGCATTTTCGGCGGTCTGGGAAGCAATTTCATGAATCCCGCATTGACAGCCCGTGCTGTGATGTTTGTTTCATGGGGCACCATCATGGGCAGTTATCCTGCTACGAACTATATGGTGGATGCCACCTCGTCCGCTACGCCCTTATCCGTTTTGGCGAACGGTGGAACGGTCAGCATCAGCCAGCTGTTGATTGGCAACATCCCCGGTGTTCTGGGTGAAACATGCAAGATTGCGATCATTCTTGGCGGTCTGTATCTGATTCTGCGTGGCATCATTGACTGGAAGATCCCTGTCTGCTTTATCGGCACGGTGTTCCTGCTCTATCTGTGCAAGGACGGATTCCAGATGGCGGTCTGTGAGATTCTCTCCGGAGCGTTGATGCTTGGTGCGTTCTTTATGGCAACAGATTATGTGACGAGTCCCGTGAGCAACCTCGGGCGGATTATCATGGGTGTTGGCTGCGGTATTCTGCTCTTTGTGATCCGTGCTTTCGCCAACTATCCCGAGGGATGTTCATTTGCGATCCTCTTCATGAATGTCATGACGCCTCTGATTGACCGCTTCACGGTTCCGAAAATCTTCGGGGAGGTGAAGAAACATGCATAAGAAACAGAATTTTCTCAGCGTGTTCCTCAATGGCCTGATTGTTGAAAACCCAACCTTTGTGCTGATGCTGGGCATGTGTCCTACTCTCGGTATTACAACACAGGCCATGAACGGCGTCGGCATGGGTTTGGCGACAACCTTTGTTCTGGTTTTCTCCAATCTTTTTATCTCTCTCCTCCGGAATATCATTCCTGACAAGGTACGTATCCCTTCCTACATCGTAATTATTGCCAGCTTTGTTACACTGATCGACCTGATGATGCAGGCGTTTCTGCCAGATCTCCGGGCCAGTCTGGGAACCTACATTCCTCTGATCACGGTGAACTGCATTATCTTCGCCCGTGCGGAATCTTTTGCCGCGAAGAATCCTCCGATTCTGTCCATTGCGGATGGTCTCGGTATGGGTCTGGGATTTACGGTTTCCATCACACTGCTCTCCTGTATCCGTGAACTTTTCGGTTCCGGCACGATTTTCGGTCTGCAGATGATGCCCGAAGCCTATCAGCCGATGGCGGTCATGAATCAGGTTCCGGGTGGCTTTATCACACTGGGTCTCATGATGATTCTTGTGAATTTTATCCGCCTTGCAATTCAGAATAAGAACAGCAGGAAGGAGGCTGCCGCATGAACGTGTATCTTTCCATGCTGATTGGTTTTTTGCTGGTCAACAACTATGTTATGTGTCAGTTCTTTGGCATCTGCCCTTTCCTTGGTGTTTCCAAAAAATTTGACACTGCGTTGGGTATGGGCATGGCGGTTACATTCGTCATTACCCTTGCCTCATTTATCACATGGTTGATCCAGTATTATCTTCTGACCCCGTTTAACCTTGGTTACCTTCAGACAATTGCCTTCATTCTGGTAATTGCTGTTCTGGTGCAGGTGGTTGAGAATGCGCTGAAAAAGCTTTCATTCTCCCTCTACCAGGCACTTGGTGTCTATCTGCCGCTGATAACCACCAACTGCGTTGTTCTGGCGGTTGCGATCAACAACATTACAGACGGATGGAATCTGCTCGAAGCAACGTTCAGCGGATGCTGCTCTGCGCTTGGTTTTACACTTGCGCTCCTGCTTCTTGCCTGTATCCGTGAACGCCTGGAACTGTCGAATATGCCCAAGTGGATGCAGGGCTCTCCTGGTGCCCTGATTACTGCTGGCCTCATGGCCATATCCTTCATGGGCTTCGGCGGCCTGATTTGACGCTGAGAGGGAGGAAATGAAGGATGAATATCCTATGGGCTGTTCTGGTCCTTGGCGTCATGGGCGTTCTGTTCGGCGTCCTGCTCACTTGGACCGCTAAAGTCTTTGCTGTAAAATCAAATCCCCAGAGGGATGCTGTCCGTGAAGCACTGCCCGGCGCTAACTGTGGCGGGTGCGGCTATCCCGGATGCGACGGATGTGCTGACGCTATTGCAAGCGGAAAAGCACCGGTTGGTGCGTGCCCGGTCGGCGGTTCGGAAGTTGCCAAGAAAATCGCTGCCATCATGGGTGTCGAAGCCGGTGAAAGCGTGAAGATGGTTGCACGCGTTGTATGCCAAGGCGGTACAGATAACTGCAAGGCCAGGTTTGAATATAAAGGAATCAGGGACTGTGTTGCGGCATCAACCCTTTCGGATGGTTATAAAACCTGCAAGTATGCCTGTATGGGACTCGGAACCTGTGAGCGTGTCTGCCCGTTTGGTGCAATCCATATGGATGACAGCCGGCATATCGCCGTTGTGGATGAAGAGAAATGCCAGAGCTGTGGCAAGTGCGTAGCTGCCTGTCCGAAACATGTCATGGAACTTCGTCCGCTTGATCAGAAAGTTGATGTGGCCTGCCACAATCCGGGAATCGGCAAGGTGGTATCTGCGAACTGCCAGACGGGATGCATTGGGTGTCAGCGGTGCCTCAAGGCCTGTCGTTTTGGAGCCATTACAATGGTAAATGGTCTTCCAAAGATTGATTACTCCAAGTGCAGACAATGCATGATGTGTGCAGAAGCCTGCCCGACGGAAGCGATGCAGGCTGTCTTTGATGAACGTCAGGTGGCTGTCATTAACAGAAACATCTGCATCGGATGCGGCATGTGCAAACGTACCTGCCAGTTCGGCGCGATCAGTGGCGAACCGAAGCAGAAGCATGTTGTGAATGATGCCTGCACTGGCTGTGGACAGTGCGCTGAAAAGTGCCCGATGAACAAGAAGGGCGAAAAGTGCATTGTGATCAGAACGAGAAACCGTCCCCGTGATCCTCAGGCTGCAGTGGAAACGCCTGCACCTGCCGCCAAGCCTGTTGTGAAACCGGCAGCAGCACCAGCGGCACCAGCAAAACCTGCAGAGAAGAAAACGAATGAGGCCTGAGCTTCAGCAAGGGCCGGAACCTCTGAACTGAGCAACATATCAGGCAGAAAGATGAGCGATCATCTTTCTGCCTTTTCTGAATAGTGGAGAGTCAGGATACCAGCATGGGGAACACCTCAGGTTTGGGAGTGAAACAGGATGGAGAAAGTCAGCATTATTGTGCCCGTATACAATGGGGCGAAAGTCTTGAAGCGCTGTGTGGACAGCATTCTGAAACAGGATGCGGAAAACATCGAATTGATTCTGGTGAATGATGGGAGCAGTGATCAATCCGGGGCGATTGCGAAGGCATATGCTGCAGGCGACGCAAGAGTCCGGGCAATTACCAAGGAGAATGGCGGGGTGTCTTCTGCAAGGAACCGTGGCATTGAGGAGGCATCCGGGAAATATATACAGTTTGTGGACGTGGACGACTGGCTGCCCATGGAATCGACCAAACTTCTTGTCCGGGAAATGGAAAACACAGGGGCCGACATGGTCATCGGGGACTTTTACAGAGTTGTGGAAGAGAACATATCCCAGAAGGGATCCATTGACAAAGGCGGCATCATTGACAAGAAGCAGTATGCAGATGCCATGATGAGAGCTCCTGCGGATCTGTATTATGGCGTCCTGTGGAATAAACTGTATCGCAGGGATCTGATCGATCAGTATCATATTCGGATGGATGAAAGAGTCAGCTACAGTGAGGATATGATCTTTAATCTGGAATACCTGCTCCATACGGACAAAATAGCCGTGCTGAAAGCGCCTGTATACTATTACATCCGAACCAAAGGCTCTCTTGTGGAACAAAACATGAACCTGAACAGCGCGGTCAGAATGAAGAAGAGCGTGATAGGGTATTACAATCAGTTTTACAAGAGCGTCTTTGATGAGCGGGGGTATCAGGAAAGACTTCCCATCATATATGGTTATCTGCTCTCTTTCAGCACGGATGCCCTCTCGATTCCGTTTGTTCCGGGAACCAGAAAACTGGGTGAGGAACAGTCTGCCGATATTCATTACAGTGATCAGATGGGAAGCTCCGTCATGTCTGCAAACTATCTCAGCATCCGTCTCATTATGCGTTACATGAACACCCTTGCTGTCAGGTACTCCATGGAACTTAATGAAGTGAAGATTCTCTACTTTCTCTGGAAGATGGGGCAGCCGTGCAGTGTGAGTCAGATCTGTTTGATGACCGGAATCAGTCAGATTGCGGGAACGATGGCTGTTGCAAAACTTCTTGCAGCGGGTATGATTCTGCGAAACAGGAAAGAGGGGGAGAGAAGAGAGCATTTTATTCTGGCAGAAACAGAAATGCAGAAAGAACTTGCGCAGATGGAAAAGGATTATGAAATGATTTGCTTTGAAGGCATGGAAGAATCAGAAAAGGAAATCTGCCGGCAGTATCTTGGAAGCATCAGTGACAATATCAGAAAACATATCGGGGTCAATGAATGAGAACGGTTTGAACTCTTGGGGAAAGAAATCGTGGCTTACGAGAAGATTTGACGTGAAAGAGCTTACAACTGGGGAGAACATCTTGCAAAAGCATGCTCAAACATGTATAATCCAGTAGATTGATGGGGCACCTGACGTCTTTGCCAGGCAAGTCTCAGCATACAGGAGAAATCCTGTGACCGAATCAAGGAGGATGATTCCCATGGCGAAGAAGTATGTGTACCTCTTCAAAGAGGGCAACGCGAACATGCGTGAGCTGCTCGGCGG